>JAHEKD010000099.1 GCA_024638545.1 Gammaproteobacteria bacterium | reverse complement strand
AGTATGCTGGGAAAGTTCAGGTTGTTTGGGGGTGATTGTTATAATTATGGACTGCTTGCCAGCGGTTTCGTCGATGTCGTCATGGAGTCGGATTTACAACCCTTCGACTATATGGCGTTAATCCCGGTTATTGAAAGTGCGGGAGGAATCGTAACAGACTGGCAAGGTGATAAATTGACATTAAGCTCCAGCGGCCAGGTATTGGCTTGCGCCAGTCGGTCACTGCATCAACAATGCCTGCATGAAATTCGAAAAGTTAAACAGAACAGCCTCACTCACACGGCTTAATTAAGTTAGTGTATCCTCTTTTATGCGATTTGTTACTGCCTGTAGTAATTAATTACAGCCCGTACGCCCAGTGAGAATACAGGACGATTTGAACGAGGGAAGTTACAGACTGATAGCTGGACCAGCCGTGCTATGCTGATGGGCTCATTTATTTTCAATATCATGGATTCTGGAGATCAGCCATTGATTTAACTCGGCTATTTCTTCCATGGACACTTCATGCTGGAAGCGATACTGATGCCAGGCAGGAATAATATTATGGCTTAACAACCAGTCGTGACTCTTTTTAGCCAGCTCCAGCGGAATAACAGGGTCGTATTCACCATGAGCATAAAAAATCTCGGGGTGATTTTTAATTTCAACACGATCTGCCAACGGTACGTATGTTGACAGTGCGATAATACCCGCAACATGATGGTCTGTTGTAAGTCCTGTATAAAGTGCGATCGCACCACCCTGTGAAAATCCTGCGAGAAATATCTTCTTATTGTCAATGCCGGCTGCAATTTGCTGTTCAATCAGCCGGTTTAATAATTCAGCGGATTCTTTAACGCCCTGTGTATCCTGGCGCGTTGCAATACTCATATCGGTAATATCGTACCAGCCACGCATCACCATACCGCCATTTATGGTAATAGGACGTTTCGGCGCGTGTGGAAAAACAAACCGAATACCCGGCACCCTGGTGAAATCCATGACATTTAATACTGGGACAAAATCATTTCCATCAGCACCCAGCCCGTGCAGCCAGATAACCGCTATCTGCGGATCTGGTTTTGTTTCAATTTCAATTGTCTCCAAAATCGAGCTCATTTCGAATTATGCTTTAAAATAGCCCTTCAATCTGCCCATGGCGATTAATTTGAATGTGATTGGCTGCAGGCTCCCGCGGCAGGCCCGGCATCGTCATAATATCTCCGCAAACAATGACTATAAATCCTGCACCTGCAGATAATCTTACTTCACGGATCGGCACAACGTAGCCGCTGGGTGCGCCTTTTAAACTTGGGTCAGTGGAAAAACTGTACTGCGTTTTGGCAATACACACAGGCAAATCGCCGAAACCTGAATTTTCCAGGTCTTTGATTGTATTTCGGGTTTTCTGGTCCGCCGTTATATCATCGGCACGATAGATCTTGGTTGCGACTGTCTTGATCTTGTCCCAGATCGACATTTCATCGGGATAAAGTGTTCCGAACTGAGCTGTTCCGCTGTCGGCTAATTTGGCTACTTCCGTGGCCAGCTCCATCGTCCCGGCACCACCGTTCGCCCAATGGCTGGCATCGATCGCTTTAACGCCATGCCTGGCCGCCAATTCAGTCACCACCGCAATTTCAGCCCGGGTATCGGCACTAAACTGGTTCACCGCTACCACAACCGGCACGCCGTAGTGCTTGAGGTTTTCAATATGGCGTATCATGTTAGAACAACCGGATCTCACTGCATCCACATTCTCAAGCGTTAATTCGTCCTTGCCAACACCACCGTGCATCTTAAGTGCACGTACGGTCGCAACCAGCACCACCACATTCGGGCGTAATCCGGCGCTGCGGCACTTGATATCCAGAAATTTCTCAGCACCCAGATCGGCGCCAAATCCAGCTTCCGTGACCACATAATCGGCTAATTTCAACGCAGACCTGGTTGCAATCACAGAATTACAGCCGTGGGCAATATTCGCAAACGGCCCTCCATGGATAAATGCCGGATTGTGCTCCAGCGTCTGCACCAGGTTTGGCGCCAGTGCATCTTTTAATAGCACCGTCATCGGACCCGGAGCCATCACAGCTTCTGCTCGTATCGGTTCACGGTTTCGCGTATAGCCCACCACGATGCGACCTAAGCGTGTCTGTAAATCGTCAAGGTTCCTGGACAAGCAGAATATTGCCATTACTTCCGAAGCCACCGTAATATCGAAACCGTCCTCACGCGGGTAACCATTCGATACACCACCAAGCGAGCTGGTAATCTCGCGCAGCGAGCGATCATTCATATCGACCACTCGCCGCCAGGTTACGCGACGGGTATCAAAACCGGCTGCATTCCCCCAGTAAATGTGGTTATCGATCAGAGCCGACAACAAACTGTGTGCCGAGGTGATCGCATGAAAGTCTCCCGTGAAATGCAGGTTAATATCCTCCATAGGAATCACTTGCGCATAGCCGCCGCCTGCAGCACCCCCCTTCATCCCAAAACAAGGCCCCAGCGACGGTTCACGCAGGCACACCATGGCTCTTTTACCAATCTTGTTTAAACCATCATTCAATCCCACTGATGTCGTGGTCTTGCCTTCGCCTGCAGGGGTTGGCGTAATCGCGGTTACCAGAATTAATTTACCGTCCGCATTATCCTTTATTGTGTCGATATATTCGAGGCTGACTTTGGCTTTTGTGTGTCCGTATGGCATTAATGCTTCTGCGGGTATCTTAAGCTTTGAGGCAATCTCCTTTATTGGTTTAATGGGCGCGGCGCGCGCGATTTCGATATCACTCATAGCTTTTACTCTGCGATTAGATGATTGATGATTAAAGTGGACCACACACAGGCGTGATGTTGTCGTATTCTAGTCACTCATTAATGAATATGAAAATAGATCTGAATTTTACAGCTTAAGCTCTGATTTGATACTCAAATAGCGAAGTATTATTGTCCAGACGCGAACAAAGCGGCCATTATTAAAGCAACTGCTCCCGGATCAGACTTCCAGTACGATTTTACCAAAATGTTGACTTGACTCCATCTTCTTATGAGCCTGAGCAGCCTGCTCAAGTGGAAAAACATCCGAGATAAGCGGCACAATTGAGCTATCAGCAAATTTTGGCAATACAACCTCTGTAAATTTTTCAATGATCCTGGCTTTTTCATCTATTGACCTGGACCGTAGAACAGAGCCAATAATTCTTTGGCGTTTCACCATCATCAGCGCAAGATTTAACTCTGCCTTGACGCCTTCAGAAACGCCAATTTGCATTAAAGTACCGCCCACCGCTAAGGATTTCATGTTGGATTCAAGATAAGGCCCGCCAATATGATCGAGCACAACATCAACACCCCGATTTTCAGTGAGGGATTTAATTTCATCAGCAAATGACTGATTTTGATAATCGATGACATGATCGGCGCCAAGTTCCTTGACTCTGTCTACTTTTCCCGGTGATGCGGTGACAAATATCTTGCAGTTTGATAACAGATTTCGACATAGCTGTATGGCAGCCGTATTTACGCCACCACCACCGCCATGCAGCAGTACTGATTGATCATGCTTGAGTGCGCCCAGCATAAAAAGATTCAGATAGGCGGTGATATAGGCCTCGCAAACACAGGCTGCCTGGTTAAAATCCATCGAAGCAGGTTTATGCATGACGTGGCCCTCATAGGCTGTTGTATACGCTGCATATGCACCTCCGGCGACCAGCGCCATAACCTTGTCACCCGGCTTGAATTTACTGACCGCATCACCAATCTGTTCTACTTCACCCGCAACTTCCAGACCTAATATCTCAGATTCACCCATGGGTGGCGGGTACTGGCCCATACGCTGCATCACGTCGGGTTTATTGACGGCAGCAGCGACGGTTCTAATCAAAATCTGGTTGGCCTTTGGAACCGGCTTGTCTGTTTCACCATAAAACAGATTCTCTGGTCCACCAAATTCTCTTAACAATATCGCTTTCATTTTACGCATGAATGGACCTGCACTGCTCTAGGAGCTCAGCGATTTGAATGCTGTTTAATGCAGCACCCTTGCGAACATTATCGGAAACAACCCAGAGATTAAGGCCACGCGGATGTGAAATATCTTCACGAATACGGTCCACAAAAACATCATCCCTGTTCGCAGCTTCAGTGGCGGGAGTCGGATATCCGCCCGGTTTACGAGTATCGAGAACCGTAACGCCTGGTGCTTTTTTTAGTATTTTAGTTGCCTGTGCGGCACTGATTTTGTCTCTGGTTTCGATATGAATGGCCTCAGAATGCCCATAGAAAACCGGCACTCGAACTGCGGTTGGATTAACAGCAATAGTATCATCCTCCATAATCTTTCGAGTCTCCCAAACCATTTTCATTTCTTCCTTGGTGTAACCATTTTCCAGAAATAGATCAATCTGAGGTAATACATTAAAAGCAATCTGTTTCGGCATCACCTCGGATTTGATTTTTTTTCCATTCAATAATCCGGCAGTTTGCGATGCCAATTCTTCCATCGCCGGTTTTCCAGCGCCTGAAACAGCCTGATAGGTTGCAACGTTAATGCGCTCAATGCCAACCGCATCGTAAATTGGTTTTAAGGCCACCAGCATTTGTATTGTTGAACAATTCGGATTGGCTATGATATTTTGATGATCTTTGACTGCATGCGGATTAACCTCTGGCACGACCAGCGGCTTATCTTCATCGTAACGAAAGTGCGAGGTGTTGTCGATAACGACGCAGCCGGCGGCGGCGGCAACAGGTGCATATTGAGCTGAAACTGAACCTCCTGCTGAAAACAGGCCTATATCAGCTTTTGTAAAATCAAATTCAGCCAGATTACCAACTCGCTGCGAGTTGCCGTTGAACTGTATGACGCTGCCTGCTGAACGTTCACTGGACAGCGGATAGATATTATCAACTGGAAACTTGCGCTGTTGCAAGATTTCCAGCATTGCCTCACCTACAGCACCCGTGGCGCCAACAACGGCAACATTATATTTCTTTGACATCGTTTAGATTGGTCCTTAATTGTTCAATAACTGCATCACCCATTTGCGCGGTGGTGCAGTATTGGTTATCCCAGGCAATATCAGCAGTGCGAAGACCGCTGTCAAGAACATGGCCGACTGCCTGATCGAGCCTGTCTGCCAAATCTGACTCTGCCAGTGAATAACGCAACATCATTGATAATGAGAGTATCGCCGCCAGTGGATTTGCTCTACCATGCCCGGCGATATCCGGGGCTGAGCCGTGTACGGGCTCATACAGTCCCTGCGCGCTCTCATTTAATGATGCTGAAGGCAGCATGCCAATCGAACCGGTCAGCATGGCAGCACAATCAGACAGGATATCACCAAACATATTTCCGGTGACGATTACATCAAATTGTTTCGGCGCCCTGATAAGCTGCATAGCTGCATTGTCAACGTACATATGGCTCAATTCAATATCAGGATACGCAGTAGCGACTGATTCAACCACATCACGCCATAATCCCGAGACCTCCAGAACATTTGCCTTATCGACAGAGCATAGTCGTTTTTTTCGTGCCTGCGCTATTTTAAATGCACTATGTGCAATGCGCGATATTTCTGATTCGCTGTATACCAGCGTATTAAATCCAACCCGTTCACCTCCACGTGTCTCAACACCTCTGGGCTGACCAAAATAGATCCCCCCTGTCAGCTCCCGTACTATCATGATGTCCAGGTCACGAACCAGTTCCGGCTTTAGAGAAGATGAATCTGCAAGCTGCGAAAATAAAATTGCAGGCCGCAGGTTGGAAAACAAATCAAGTTCGGCCCGCAGCTTCAGCAAGGCGGCTTCCGGACGCAAATGACGCTCCAGGGTTTCCCATTGAGGACCACCAACAGCGCCAAGTAAGATTGCCGAGCTCTCTTTCGCAGCCGCCAGCACTTCTTCAGGCAGTGGATTGCCGTCTTTTTCATACGCAGCCCCACCAATATCAGCACTCTCAACCTGCACATCTAAATCAAAATCCTGATTAAATACAGCAAGAATTTTTTCTGCCTCACTGATGACTTCAGGTCCGATCCCGTCACCGGGTAACAGTAATATTGTGCGTGCCATCAGTTAAACACCCATGGCGTGATTTTTTTCCGGCGTGATTCATAGGCTTTAATTTTATCCGCATATTGCAGGGTTATACCGATATCATCAAGGCCTTCCAGCAACCTTTGTTTTTGTGCAGGATCAATGTCAAAATGCAAAGATTGTTTTGAGGGTAGGTTAATCGTTTGCGCGGGCAGATCTATCTCAAACTCACAGCCTGGTTTTGAAAATACGGTTGTAAACAAATCATCGACTTGCTGATGATTTAGCGTAATTGGCAGGATGCCGTTTTTAAAGCAGTTATTGTAAAAAATGTCAGCGTAAGTGGGCGCAATGATACAGCTTATGCCATAGTCTAGAATCGCCCACGGGGCATGTTCCCTTGACGATCCGCAGCCAAAATTTTCTCTTGTGAGTAATATTCTTGCATCCTGGAAGCAGGCTTTATTAAGCACAAAATCTTGATTTAACCGACGCTTCGAATGATCATTACCGGGTTCACCCGGATCAAGATAACGCCAATCATCGAACATGTTTGGACCAAAGCCTGAGCGCTTTATCGATTTCAAATACTGTTTCGGGATGATTTGATCGGTATCCACATTCGCCTGATCAAGTGGAGCGACAATACCCCTGAGAGTAGTAAATTTTTGCATTCTGTTGAATTGATTAATGTCCTGTATTAATGTAAAGCACTGACGTCAGTAAAATATCCCGCTACCGCTGTTGCAGCAGCAACAGCCGGAGAAACCAGGTGCGTTCGGCCACCGCGGCCCTGTCGGCCTTCAAAGTTTCTGTTGGAAGTTGAAGCACACCTTTCACCAGGGCTTAGTTGATCTTCATTCATTCCCAGACACATCGAGCACCCGGGTTCACGCCACTCAAATCCTGCTGATTTAAATACCTGGTCCAGGCCCTCTTTTTCCGCCTGCTGTTTTACAAGCCCTGAACCCGGCACAACAATCGCAAGCCTGATTGTTTCTGCCAGCTTTTTGCCTTTGATTACATCTGCTGCAGCACGTAAATCCTCAATCCTGGCATTTGTACATGAACCAATAAATATTTTATCGGGTTGGATATCAGTCGCCCTCATCCCGGGCTTTAGATCCATATACTCAAGCGCACGAATCATGCCTTCACGTTTAACCGGATCTGATTCGCGCTCCGGATCCGGCACGACCGCATCAATTGGCATTACCATCTCCGGTGATGTGCCCCAACTCATATGAGGTTTGATTTGATTACCATCCAGTTCGATTTCAACATCAAATACGGCATCCTTGTCGCTGCATAAAGTGCGCCAGTATTCGACTGCAACATCCCAGTACCGGGCGGTCGGGCTGTACGGCCGGCCTTTGAAATAATCAATTGTCTTTTGATCGACCCCGATCAGGCCAGCTCGCGCACCTGCTTCAATCGACATATTGCAGATTGTCATTCTGGCTTCCATGCTTAAAGAACGGATAACTTCACCAGCAAATTCAATGGTATGCCCAGTACCGCCGGCTGTGCCAATTTTCCCGATGATTGCCAGTATTACATCTTTTGCACTGACCCCTCGCTGCAACCCCCCATTTACCGTCACCCGCATATTCTTTGATTTTTTTTGCAGCATGCACTGGGTGGCCAGAACATGTTCCACATCGGAGGTTCCAATACCAAAAGCCAGTGCCCCCAGGGCACCGTGGGTTGAAGTGTGTGAATCCCCGCAAACCACAGTCATGCCAGGCAGTGTTGCTCCCTGCTCCGGGCCTATGACATGAACAATTCCCTGCCGGAGATCATTCATGTCGAACAGTGTAAT
>JAHEKD010000098.1 GCA_024638545.1 Gammaproteobacteria bacterium | reverse complement strand
AACGTGCTTAAGCGCGTCTTTTTTAGTGACATATTTACACTTTCGCCCGATAACAACACCCAGTTCAATTTCCCAGTCCGTTGCTCTGGACTTACGCGGCATGACAACATTATCATTCGGACCAATGATCGCCGAGTTCGCTTTCATGAATAGTATCGGGTGCTTGGGTGGTGTCAGGCCTGTTTCTTTGGCATGGTCAGAATAATTCAGACCGATACATAAAAATTTTCCGACATTTGCCACACAGGGACCGTAACGCTGCCTGCCTTTAACCGCGGGCAAGTCACTGGGCTTTAGTTTTTTCAGCCTCCTGATTGATGAATCCGACAAACTGGTACCACCCACATCATTAATGACATCGGAAAGATCGCGAATTCTGCCATCATCGTCGATCATACCCGGTTTTTCATGACCGCTTCTGCCGTATCGTACAAGTTTCATTTAATTTTCCTTTGTCTTTGTCTGGAGTTTGGATGAGGCCGGCATCGTGTGATCAAGAGTTGTGCCGGCATGAAGGAGCGGAAGTTGCGGAGAATCTGCCATCATTCGCTCTGTCAATTCCGAGCGCTGTCACCTTTACGTCTGGTGTTCTCTCAATTTGCGGAGACGGCCCCATGTGTTCCATGCTGGTTAGTGGTTGTTGCGCGGTGTGGAATGACTGGCAATCGACCTGTAATCAGGCGCCTCGTCAAGGACCATACCCTCACTGAATGGCAAGACTTTCTCTCGAAAGTACTGCTGCCAGGGTGTCTGGCTTTGCGGTATTTTGTATCCACCCGATTGTTTTAATTTTTTCCGGCGAATGTTTATCTCTTTTTTACTGAGTATCAAATTAACTGTGCCCTCATTCAAATCAATACGCAGGCGATCACCTGTTTCTAGCAATGCTAAACCACCCCCGGCCGCAGCTTCGGGCGATGCGTTGAGAATTGAAGGCGAACCCGAGGTCCCGGACTGGCGGCCATCACCGATACAGGCGAGCTCAGTGATGCCTTTTTTAATCAAATAGTCCGGCGGCCGCATGTTGACCACCTCGGCACCGCCCGGATAGCCAATCGGACCGCTGCCGCGCATGACCAGGATACTGTTTTCAGTAATCTTAAGTCCCGCCTGGTCGATGCGGTGATGGAAATCTTCCGGACCGTCAAAAATGATTGCCCGGCCTTCAAAAGCGTTGGGATCATCTTCATTTGATAAATATCTTCTTTCAAACTCCTCAGATATGACACTGGTTTTCATGATGGCAGAGTCAAACAAGTTTCCCTTAAGATTGAGGAACCCGGCATTCGGCCTTAACGGTTTTTTTACCGAATAAATGACGTTAGAATTTTTACTGCGTTCAGCCAGATAATTCTGCCGCATGGATTTCCCATTCACGCTCAGTGCCTTATTATGAGGGAACAAATTGCCTTTAATGAGTTCACCGATAACGGCGGGCACGCCGCCGGCTCGATAGTAATCTTCTCCAAGATAATCACCCGCCGGTTGCAGGTTAACCAGCAGCGGAATATGATAGCCAAGTTTTTGCCAATCATCATTATCGAGTTGCACTCCTAGATGACGGGCAATAGCGTTTAAATGTATCGGTGCGTTTGTCGATCCGCCAATCGCGGAATTGACCACTATGGCATTTTCAAATGCCTCGCGTGTCATGATCTCTGATGGCTTTAAGTCATGCCATACCATGTCAATAATTCGCTTACCGGTTTTATAGGCCATTTGACCACGTTCACGGTAAGCAGCAGGAATTGCAGCTGACCCCGGTAACTGCATGCCCAGTGCTTCAGCCAGTGAGTTCATTGTGGTTGCTGTACCCATGGTGTTGCAATAGCCAACCGAGGATGCAGACGAGGTCACCATATCAAGAAATCCTTTTTCGTCAATCTCACCTGCAGCGAGTAACTTTCTCGCTTCCCAAACGATCGTTCCTGAACCGGTCCGCCTGCCCTTAAACCAGCCGTTTAACATGGGCCCAACAGACAGCGCGATGGCCGGAATATTAACCGTGGCAGCAGCCATCAACAGGGCCGGCGTGGTTTTATCACACCCAATGTTTAATACGACGCCATCTATTGGATAACCATAGAGTGACTCCACCAGGCTCAGGTAGGCAAGATTACGGTCAAGCATGGCGGTTGGGCGTTTGCCGGTCTCCTGAATTGGATGGACGGGGATTTCCATGACTGTTCCACCGCAGGACACAATCCCGTCGCGAACCCGCTTGCTTAATTCTATATGATGACGATTACACGGTGACAAATCTGAACCTGTTTGCGCAATGCCAATGATTGGCTTGCCGCTCATTAACTCTTCACGGGTCAAACCGTAATTCAGGTAGCGCTCGACATAGAGCGACGTCATCTCTATATCCTGTGAATTGTTAAACCAGGCGCGAGATCGAAGTGATTCAGGATCGATTCTCTTTTTTGTCATTGCTGCTATAGCCTATAAAAAATAGTTATCGATTGTGTTAGCTGGACCAGCCGCCATCAATCACGTGAATCTGGCCAGTGGTGAAGGCGCTTTCAGCTGAAGCCAGGTAAAGCACAAGTGCGGCTATTTCTTCGGCAGTTGCCAGCCGCCCCATTGGCTGGCGGGCGATAAAAGCCTTCTTTGCCGCCTCATAATCACCCGTTGCTTCCAGCCTTTCATGCAGCGATGGCGTGTCAACGGTTCCCGGGCAAATCGCGTTGCAGCGGATTCCGGTTGTCACATAATCTTTGGCTACCGATTTGGTGATACCAATGACCGCGGCCTTGGTTGTGCCGTATATAAAGCGATTAGGCGCACCGATGACACTGGATACGGCTGAAGACATGTTGATAATTGAGCCGTAATTTCGTTTTAGCATGTTCGGCAATGCCGCCCTGATTGTCCTAAATACCGAGCGAACATTCAGATCGAATGCAAAATCCCACTGCTCGTCAGTGCATTCCTGTATTGTGCCGTGATGAACAAATCCAGCACAGTTAAACAAAATATCGGGATCGGCCTTTTTGACGCCTGAAATGACTGATTCGTCAGATCGTGCATCAAGTTCCAGAGTCGTGATATTTGGGTAGCCTTTAGATTGCAGTGCCGCGAGCGCCGTTTCATTGATATCCGTCGCATAAACTTCGGCATCTTCGTTTGCCATTGCGATCGCCGTCGCCAGGCCAATACCCTGTCCCGCAGCCGTAATAAGCGCGCGTTTTCCTGCCAGTCTTTTAGTTTGAGTCATTTTTCCTCCTGATTATGATCGGCCATATTTTCAGCTAGGCGGACTTGGCAAAATTGCAGTTGTCGGAAGACTTTAATGCCAGTGAAATATGTTGCTCTATTTTCTCACCGCAAAGATCGGCGTCGCGTCTAACTACGGCATCAACAATCGCCTGGTGCTCACTGATATTTTTACAGCGGAAACCATAGTGTTGCTTGCGCGAGGTCAGATGTTGGCGAAAACGGTCATAAATATTCTTATGTGTTTCGAGTAACAGCGCTGAACCACAGCCACAAACCAAAGATTCGTGGAACTGCCGCTCGGCATCATTCCAGATCATTATATAGGGTTTTAAATCATCTGTATTCATAAAGGTTTTTTCGATATGTGCCAGTTTATGATGAGCGGCAATGACCCCGGATTCCCATTCAAGATCACCTTTTTCAATTGATAATCGGGCACCCTCACGCTCAATCAGTATACGCATGTGCATTAGCTCCCTCATGGTTTGAAGATTCAACTCAGGCACACGGAATCCTTTTTGCTCTTCAAACTCAACAAAACCGTCATAATATAGCCGAAAAAGAATTTCCCGCATGGTGCTGGCAGCACAGTTATACACCTTACCCAGCGTTTCTGATTTCATCTTGTCTGTCGGATTAAATTCAGAGGTGACCAGCCGGGTACGCAAATCGTCATATATTTTTCCGGATGAACGTATCTGTTGTGACTGAATCATGTTCTTTGAGATGGAATTTTAGTCAGGGCAGTATGAGCAGGGCATTTTAAAATATATTGAAATTAACATCAAATATCGAAATTATACAATACCTCCAATTATCTTGATTTTTTTGTGATTACAGGGATAGAATGACAAACCGATTCTGATCAATGCATAATGTTTTGTTTTGATTAAAGGGAAAACCCACAGCAAAGAGGAACAGTTAGATGAAAGTATTAACAGCATCAATAGGTGCAATTGCGCTGACATGTATCATTATCAGCTCGCCACTGACACTGGCACAAGAGAAAACAAAACTTCGTATCCAGACTCACTACGCGCCCGAAAATGTCTCGGGAGAGCTGGCTGCACAATATGCGGCAGATGTACAGACGATGTCGAATGGAGAAATAGAAATAGAAATGTTCTATTCATCCTCCGTGGTCAAGTCTGTTGAGACTTTCGACGCTGCTGCAACCGGCATACTCGACTGCGACATGACTGGCGGCGCCTACCAGACAGGTAAGAATCCTGCCTTTCAGTTTGTTGGCGACATAATGGGCGGCTATGCCACCCCATACCAACAGTTATCCTGGTTATATTACGGTGGCGGGCTTGAAGCCGCACAGAAACTCTATAATAAATATGACATGCAGTTAGTCGGCTGGTGGGTCTACGGCCAGGAATCCTTGTCATCATCCAAACCAATTCGTAATGTGGCAGATTTTAAAGACTGGAAATTTCGTTCACCCCCCGGAATGGAAACGAAAATTTTTGAAAAACTGGGCGCTAAACCCATTGTCATGGATTTCACCGAAATATTTACGGCACTGGAGACAGGCATCATTGACGGTGCCGATGCATCAGGTCTGGCAAATAATGTTGGCCTGGGATTGTATGACCTTGTAGAGCACGCAAACTACCCGGGTTTTCACTCAATGCCTTCTGACCACCTTGCCTGTAATAAGGCAAAATGGGACGCCATGCCTGAAGCGCATCGTAAAATAATGTCAGTGGCCATGGAGGCGCTGGCCTTGAGAACAGCATTGCTGTTTGAGAAAAAGAATGCAGAAGCCGCCGCCGAGCTAAAGGCGAAAGGCGTGAATCTTTATGCCTGGAGTGAGGAAGACTTACAGGCATTCAGAGATGCGGCACAGGCTACCTGGCCCGAGTTCGCAACCACACCCGAAGCTGAAGCACTGGTTGGAAGCCATCTTAATTACCTCAAACAGCTGGGCTTAGTCAGCCAATAACACAACCGGGCCTCAGGATTGACGCCTGAGGCCCGGTAAAAAATTCCCACAGATGATCATTCAACTGATTCTCACGGGAGGAGATACAATTTGCTTGAACACGAGCGTACCGGTCCTGTCGACAAAATAACCTGGGCATTCAGCCGAATCGCGATGATACTACCGGCCATCATTGTGACCATCATGATCTATGAGATTGTCATGCGTTACCTGTTCGTTAAACCAACATTATGGGTTAACGAACTTTCCCTATGGTTAGGCGGTATGATCTATTTGCTTGCCGGTATTTATGCCATGCAGCAGCGCAGCCATATCCGTATATTTATCGTTTATGACCTTGCGCCGCGATGGCTTAGAAAAACCTTTGATGTATTATCTGTATTATTTTTTCTTGTCTTCGTCTTTGCAGTCATCTGGGGTGGGTTCGGCGAAGCCTGGGCAAAATTGATGCGCTGGGAACGATTTGGAACGGCCTGGGATCCCCCGATCCCGGCAACGATGAAACCACTTATACTTATCACATTGGTAGTGCTATCGATACAGTCTGTCTCTAATCTTGTCTACGACTGGAACCATAATCCTGAATCCCATGACGTAGTGGATGACCTGGATATTGATGCTGATATTGAAAAGTTGAAAGATGAACGTCTTTAGTTTACTTCTCATTACCAATATACCGCATGGTCCGCTAAATAGAAATTCAGGCTAGTGGATATCGGAACAATTTCGCTGATTCTATTGTTCGGAATGCTTTTCCTGCTTGCAATCGGTATGCCGCTAGGATTTGCATCCGGATTTCTGGCAGTGGTTGTGCTGGTTTTAAAATTCGGACCCGAATTACTTTTTTCTGATTTTGGCAGTGGCCCCCTTAATATTCTTGCACAACGCATGTACGGTCTGACGACAGATTATGTATTGATCTCCGTGCCGCTGTTTATTCTCATGGCCTCCTTGCTTGAGCGCTCGGGTATTGCGAAAGATATGTATAGCAGTTTAAGTATCTGGTTAAACCGAACCCGGGGCGGGATTGCGATTGTGACTTCACTGATGGCGGTTGTGATGGCAGCGATGTCAGGCATTATCGGCGGCGAAGTAGTATTACTAGGCTTAATTGCGCTGCCACAGATGTTGCGACTAGGCTACGACCAGAACCTGGCCATCGGAACCATATGTGCATCGGGTTCACTCGGTACTATGATACCGCCGTCAATTGTGCTGATCATGTACGGACTGATCACCGAAACTTCGATCCACGCTTTGTTTAAGGGTGCATTTGTGCCTGGTTTTATTCTCGCCTCGCTATATATCCTGTACATTATCGTAAGGACCAGGCTGAATCCCGCATTAGCGCCGTTACCCGAGCCCGGCGATAACGACATGACCTTTGCGCAGAAAAAGCATTATGGTCTGAGCTTGCTGATAATGCTGGCTACTGTTGCAGCATTCATTATCCTGCTGCGTTATGTATTTATGCATGGCTTAAATCGAATAGATGAAGACACTTCACTTGTCGATCAGCAGACATTGTGGACAGTTTCAGGGATGGTGGTTTTCGGTCTGGCCTATTTGGTGTTCGGCTGTGGCCCTGGTGCCGCCAGGAATGCCTGGCAACAGGGGAAAGGTTTACTGGCACCGTTACTGGTCGTTTTTGTGGTGCTGGGCTCAATATACGGTGGCGTCACGGGCATCACTGAAGCAGCAGGAATGGGCACACTGGCAGTGTTAATTCTGATTGTCGTTCGTGGTGAGTTCTCCATCGATCTGCTGCGTGATGCATTAATGCGTACCTTTAAATCCACCGGCACGATACTCTGGGTCACATTTGGTGCAACGGCTTTGGCAGGTGCCTATACGATTGCTGGCGGTCCAACCTATGTGGCTAACTTAATTACCTCAGCCGATTTACCCACGCTGGGTATCCTGTTAGTGATGATGGTCATTTTCCTGTTTCTTGGCGCATTCATGGACTGGGTAGGTATTGTGTTACTGGTGATGCCTGTGTTTTTACCCATAGTGCTGAAATTACCGGTTGAGGAAATCGGCGTGTTTGCACCATTTGTCGATATGCGGAGTTTTGTGGCAGTATGGTTCGGTATTCTGTTCTGTGTCAACATGCAGGTCTCGTTTTTATCACCGCCATTTGGCCCGGCCGCATTTTATCTGAAATCGGTGGCACCCGCGCATATCACATTGCCGGATATTTTTCGGGGCTTTTTGCCCTTTATCTGCATCCAGTTGCTTGTTCTGATGCTGGTGCTGTTCTTTCCTGAATTAACGATGTTTTTTTCTTAAACTCACTGTAACGCTCTATTCAGATCAACCATGGCCACAAATAAAAAATTTGTATCATTCACTAAAACAAGTTTCGTGCGCCTGAACCAAGTCGATAACGTGATTACCGCGACACGCCCTCTGTCCAACGGCATCAGCGTGGAGAACATTACAACCCGTGCAATCATCCCGCGGGGTCACAAAATTGCCACTAAAATTATAAGCGCGGGTGAACCTGTTCGAAAATATGCCCAGATTATTGGTTATGCCTCAAGCCGTATCAGACCCGGTGATCACGTTCACACACACAATGTCGAATTCAGACTGAAATGGACCCCAAAAATTG
Organism: Gammaproteobacteria bacterium; assembly: GCA_024638545.1. Taxonomy (GTDB): domain Bacteria; phylum Pseudomonadota; class Gammaproteobacteria; order Arenicellales; family JAHEKD01; genus JAHEKD01. Next base: position 130 of record JAHEKD010000098.1, on the reverse strand, counting down.
GACAGTCGTATAAGTGTGAATTCTGTTAAATTTTCAATCTAAATGAAGAGGAAACAGAAATGCGCAGGAAACGACGTAACCACTCACCGGCTTTCAAAGCCAAAATCGCTCTCGAGGCCCTGAAAGGAGA
>JAHEKD010000097.1 GCA_024638545.1 Gammaproteobacteria bacterium | reverse complement strand
TTCGTTCTTTATCAATGCCCTTTTGACTGTATAGATTGATGATTCGATGAGCGCGTTTAATGGTTGACTGAGTATCAAACGACAGACGTGCATCGATCTCTGTAGATACGCGACCGGGTATGATACCGAGTATCTCTTTACCGATATCGACCGCAAGCTGATCAACGGCCAGATCGAGTTGTGCTGCATCGCCACTGTTATCCGCTGCCAGATTCCTGGCGCTGGTTAAATAGTGCTGATACTGGGGTAACTCTGCCGCTTTCAGCAAGAGTGAAGGATTGGTTGTCGCATCCTGCGGTTTGAATTTTTGTATAGCATTAATGTCACCGGTATCGGCAACCAGCGTGCTGTACATTTTGAGCTGATCGAATAATGATGCCATAGGATGTGATGCAAGATATTTTAAAGGAGACGAATCATAACACCATTTTACCCGCACGCAATACAGGTGTCCTGCCCAAGCTATCAAAATCCCACCTAAGTCCCGTTCTTGAGCGCAATGTCCCCTATCACTCAATGATGGCTATAGCGCAGATTCAAATAACTCAAGCTCGGGTGAGCCAGCATAAATACCATCTGGCGTATTACCCACACGCGAATGCGCTTTACGAAAAGATTCAGACTTTGTCCAGTTGATAAATGCCTGCTGGTTTTCCCAAACAGAATGCGATGCAAATAATGTAATTCCGTCTTTTGTAGCCGAGCGAAGCAGATTAAAGGATTTGAATCCGGGAACTTCATCGAGGTAGGACTCCCTGTTTTTCCAGATATCAATGAAATCCTGTTCACGGCCTTCATTTACACGAAATCGATTCATTGCCAGATACATAAGACTATTTCCACATTATTGATTTAAAGTTCGACCCCCAAAGTCTAGCAAAATTCTGCAACCGATAGCTTTGAGATGCGCTAGCCCGCATACCTCACCACCCTACTACTGCGACGGTCCCTTGCCACGCCCTGTCTGTTAAGAGCACTCATTTTCCGATACAAAAACTGGAGAAAATTCTGCCCAATAAATCGTCACTGCTGAACTCACCGGTTATTTCACCCAGTGCATGCTGTGCATGCAGTAGGTCTTCTGCCAAAAGCTCAGCCGCCTGGGCCTTGAGAATGACCGTTAATCCTTTTGAAATACTCTGCTCGACTCGGTTTAGAGCATCGAGATGGCGGCGGCGGGCTATGAATACACCTTCGCTGCCCGGATCATAACCGACAATTCCTTTTAGCGCATCACGTAGTTGTGCTAATCCTTCACCGGTTTTTGCTGATAAATAGACCTGTTTATGCAGATCATCACGATGGGATGCACGATGCGAATCGACCAAATCAATTTTGTTGTATACATTTATTAGCTTTACTTTTTCAGATGCTGTGATCACTTCACTTGTGTCAGGCTCGGCATCAGTGAGGTCGATAACATTCAATATGCAGTCCGCATTCTGAATTTGCGTCTTCGCTCTGCGAATACCCTCGAGCTCAACCGGATCATCGCTGTCTCGCAAACCAGCCGTATCGACAATATTAAGCGGCAGGCCATCGATGCTAATGGTTTCTTTTAATACATCCCGGGTGGTACCCGGGATTGCGGTCACAATAGCTGTTTGTACCCCTGCTAATGCGTTGAGCAAGCTGGATTTACCGGCATTTGGTTTACCAGCGATAACTATCGTCATTCCGTCACGTAATAATTTACCCTGGGTTGCGCTATCAATCAGCTTACGCACCTGCCTGAGCAGTGCATTTGTTTTTTCAGCAACCTGCCCTTCACTGATAAAGTCGATTTCCTCTTCAGGAAAATCGATAGCCGATTCAACATACATCCGCAATTCAATCAGTTGATCGAGTAACGCATTAATCTTTGCAGAAAACCCCCCTTCCAATGATCTGGCTGCTGCTCGCGCTGCCTTGTGGCTGGAGGCATCGATCAGGTCGGCGATTGCTTCTGCCTGGGCAAGATCAATTTTCTCATTCAGAAAGGCCCGCTGTGAAAATTCACCAGGCCTTGCCATACGCGCACCCAGTTCGATCACCCGGGCAAGCAGCTGATCGAGAACCATGGCACCACCATGACCGTGAATCTCAAGCACTGCTTCACCCGTGAATGAATTCGGTGCAGGAAAAAAAACCGCCAGTGCGGTATCTATTAACCGGTTGTTTTTATCTCTGATACTCGCCAGTGTGGCAACACGGGCCCTGGGCGGATGCTGACAGAGCTCTATAGCGATTCGGGTAGCCATCGGGCCAGATATCCTGACGATACCAATGCCGCCACGGCCGGCAGCTGTGGCTATGGCAGCAATCGTATCGGTATCATTGTCCATGCCTCATCATCAGAAAGACAGCTATTCAGGCGTACTTGCGGGTGATATACCACTGCTGGGCCATCGACAGCAGGTTGTTCACCAGCCAGTAGAGCACAAGCCCTGCCGGAAACCATAAAAACAGCACGGTGAAAACCAGCGGTAGTGCCATCATGATCCGTTGCTGCATCGGATCAATCGGTGCAGGATTGAGTTTTTGCATGACAAACATGCTTGCACCATATAAAACCGGCAGCACATAAAAGGGATCTTTTAAAGATAAGTCCTTAATCCAGCCAATGAATGGTGCCTGGCGCAATTCGACACTTTCAAGAAGCACCCAGTACAGTGCGATAAAAACAGGGATTTGCACTAATATCGGCAGACACCCGCCCATTGGATTTATTTTCTCCTGTTTATACAGCTTCATCATCTCCATGTTCAATTTTTGCTTATCGTCACCATATCGCTCACGCAGGGTCATCAGCCGCGGCTGGAATTTTTTCATTTTTGCCATGGATTTGTAGCTTGCCGCTGATAGTGGAAAAAACAGCAGTTTCAGCAAGATGGTCACAATCACGATGACGAAACCCCAGTTTTTGACGAGCTTGTAGATTTCGTTCATGACCCAGAACATCGGCGATGCGATTACTGTCAGCCAGCCGTAATCCACCGTCAGAATCAAGCCATCAACATTCTGGGCCTTCAGGCGATCCTGCTCTTTGGTGCCGATGTATGCCTGTGAATTCAGCGTAGCCTGGGCTTTTGCCGGAATTGATAATGGCGTGGTGGTTTTATAACCGATATTATAAAGCGGTTGTCCGCCGCGGTTGATGCTTTTACTGTAAAACTGAAACGGGCCCTGATTCTGGGGCAGCCAGACACCCACAAAATAGTGCTGCAGCATGCCAACCCAGCCCGTGTCTGTGGTCAGATTAAGCTTGTTATTTTCTATGTCACCAAAATCGATCTTTTGGTATTTTTCCACCGGTTCGTATATCACCCCACCCTTGTATGTCGGCGTGCCAAAAAAACCGAACTGCTCTGTCTGCACATCGGAGCGCTGGAACTGGGCATACAGGTATCCCTGCCATTGCGCCGATGACCGATTGTCAATTTCAAAATCAACATCCAACCGGTAATCATCCCGCCTGAAAGTGTAAACCTTGTTATAGGTAACGTTGTCAGGGGACTTCCAGTTTAACTTGACCTTGATTTCATCCGTCCCGGGTTCAAGTTCGTAGTCTAGTTTTTCGGCACGGTATTGGGTTTTGTGATTGGGGTACTGCCTGTCCTGTTTACCGATTAAGCCGCTTTGGGCGATGAATATGTCCGTGCCGCCTTGTTTTAATAACTCGAATGGCTGTTCCGGTGTGTTTACACTCACAGGATGCTTAAGGAGGTCAAGTTTTGTAATATCGCCGCCGTTAAGGTCAATTTCGGCGATGATAAGATCTGTTTTAACCCTCACCTTCTCGCCTTCAGCAACTTCACCAGCATCGGAAGTCGGCACCGCATCTGATTCGGGGGGTTGAGCCACTGATTCGGGCGTCTGCGGAATTTCTTCATCAAGCTTCACGGAATCACTCGCCGGTGTGGTTTCAGCCAGCCTTTCCTGCTGAAAAACAGTCCAGCGCTGGAACAACGTCATGACAAGAAACGCCAGCAGCCCGATAAGAATCAGTTTTCGAAATTCTAGTTGCATGATTTAATTGTTTATATACTGCCCTGCTTTGAACCAAACGTTTCTTAACGCCTCTTGAACGGCCTCATTGTCGCTGTTTGCCGCCTGTGGATTAGCAATCATCACAACATCATAACCGGGCCAGGTGTTTTGGTTTGTCCTGAAAAATTCACGGACCTGACGCTTAATACGATTTCTATCAACAGCGCGTCTCGAAACTTTTTTTGATACAGTGATGCCTAATCTGGAATGCCTGTGATTATTAGGCAAAATAAATAATAAAAATACCGGGTTAAAACTTTTTTTACCTTTTCGCAGTACGCGTTTGAACTGCTCGGAATTCAACAACCTGTTTGATTTTTTAAATTCAGCAGACGCTGCGCTCACACCTGTCTTCTTAACGCAAGGCTCCAACTTACTACGCAGATAACCGTGTCCGGCCCTTCGCACGTCTTGCATTAATGACAGCACGCCCACCGCGAGTTTTCATTCGTGCACGAAAACCGTGTGCACGCTTTCGCTTAATTACACTGGGTTGAAATGTTCGTTTCATCGATTAAATCCTGATTAAGTAAGTTATGCTTGTGCGTTTTAAAAGCAAAAAAGATTGGGAAAACTATTGGTTTTTCATCAGTTTGTCAATGGCTTTTAACAGGAAACTGGTTTTATTGCATAATAAATATTAAAAACACTATATATAGTGTTTTATAGTTCGGTTTTTAACTATGAAAAGTAGTGTAAACAGCCAGTATAATTGACTTCTTTCAATTAACGATAGGTCCACCTAAATAGACTGATGAGCGCATTGTGGGACAAGTGTCTGAACACCTTAAAAAGCGAACTTGATGCCGATGATTATAATACCTGGATAAAACCGCTAAATTCGCAACAACACAACAATACTTTGATGCTGCTTGCGCCAAATAAATTTGTCAAAGATCAGGTTGTAAAAAATTATGCCACCAGAATAGAGGAGGTTATCGCCATGCTCACCAGTCAGAGCATCATGGTTGATTTTGAAGTCGGTGGACGCGTGCCGGGAAAACCCTCTGTATCGGAAAACATGCCCGGATCAACACAGCCGCTGCAGCCCCACAATAACTTAAATGAAGCGTTTACTTTTGAAAGCCATGTACAGGGTAAATCGAATCAGATAGCCCGTGCAGTAGCGATACAGATAAGTGAAAACCTTGCAAAAAATGATTACAATCCATTATTTATTTACGGTGGTGTCGGACTCGGTAAAACACACCTGATGCAGGCTGCCGGCAATCGGATTGTCGCCAGAAACAAGCAGGCTAAAGTCTGTTATGTTCACTCTGAACGTTTCGTCGCTGAGTATGTCCGTCACATACAGCAGGGCACGATGAACCGATTTAAAGACTTTTATCGATCCCTCGATGCCTTATTAATTGATGATATTCAGTTTTTCGCTGAAAAAAAAGGGTCACAGGAAGAATTCTTCCATACTTTCAATGCGTTAGTGGAGCTCAAAAGCCAGTTAATTATTACCAGCGACTGTATTCCCAAGGAGTTGGGGGGCGTTGAAGAACGACTGATTTCAAGATTTAGCATGGGCCTGGCAGTACCCATTGATCCACCCGAATTTGAAACGCGTGTTGCTATCTTGAATAAAAAAGCCAAACAAATGGGTATAGATCTTGCCGACGAGGTTTCTTTTTTTGTCGCCAAGCAAATTCGCTCGAATGTTCGCGAGTTGGAGGGCGCATTGAATCGCATCAATGCCGATGCGAAATTCACAGGCAGGACCATTGATGTTGACATGGCTCGCAATGCTCTGAAAGACATCATGGTTTTTCAGGAACGAAAATTTACGATACCCAATATTCAAAAAAGTGTTGCTGAGTACTACAAAATCAGAATTTCAGATTTAATTGCAAAAAAACGTAATCAACCGATTGCCAGGGCCAGACAGATGGCTATGCGTCTTAGCAAGGAATTAACCAATTCGAGTTTGCCGGAAATTGGCAGTGAGTTTGGGGGCAGAGATCATACCACGGTCCTGCATGCCTGTAGGAAAATTGATGAGCTTAGAAATACCAACGCCAAAATAAATGAGGATTATGATAATTTAAACAAAATACTCAGTGGATAACTCATGCAAAAACTGTGTATATTTCTGTTCATAGAACTATTTTTTTGCCTGTGTACACGGCTTATACAGTTTTAGCAAGTGATTATCCTATTAAATCACAATATTTATCCACAGGATATTATCAGATATCTTATTGATTTAACTGGTATTTATTTATATTTTGCATTTATCTACAGGATTAATATACATAATCAGGTTATATATATATGAAATTATTAATTAAACGGGAAACAATTGTACAACCATTAACTTATGTCAATAGTGTGGTGGAAAGACGACAAACCCTACCGATACTTGCAAATGCTTATCTTAAACTTGATGATAATAGAATGTGGATAACCGGTACTGATCTTGAGGTTGAAATAACCACATACGTCGATAATGTGAATGTAGAGGAAGAGGGCGAGTGCACTATAACGGCACAAAAATTTCTGGATATCTGCAGAGCCTTGCCTGATGATGCAGAAATTAAATTACGCTCTGAAAAAAATAAGGTTATGATTCGATCTAAGCGTTCGAGATTTACACTGCAATCATTGCCCGCAGATGATTTCCCTCGTATTGAGACACAAAACTGGCAGGAAAGGTTTACAATAACACAATCGGAATTAAAGCAACTTATTGATAATACGTCTTTTTCTATGGCGCAACAGGATGTGAGATATTATCTTAATGGACTATTGTTTGAGATCTCAAAAGATAAATTAGTAAGCGTTGCAACAGACGGTCATCGACTTTCAAAAAGTGAAACAACTATCAACGGCTCAGATAATGATCAGGCACGTCAGGCCATAATTCCGAGGAAAGCAATCGTGGAATTAAATCGACTGCTTAATTCCACTGATGAAAATGTGACGGTGGAACTTAACGATCATCACATACGTTTTATATTTGCTCAAATTATTTTCACATCAAAATTGATTGACGGAAAATTTCCGGATTATAAATCCGTCATGTCAGCAAAATTACCTATTAAATTAGATCTAGACAGGCAGGAGTTTTACCAGACGCTATTAAGGGCCTCAATATTAACAAATGATAAGTTTCGGGGCATACGTTTGGGGTTTAAAGATTCGGTTCTAAAAGTCGCATCTACAAACCCGGAGCAGGAAGAGGCGAATGATGAAATGTCAATCAATCACTATGATGGACCCGAAATGGAGATTGGGTTTAATGTGAATTATTTGATGGATATTTTGAAAGTACTTAATTCGGAAAAAGTAGAGCTGAGTGTGAAAGACGGTAACAGCAGCTGTACTTTAAACATACCCAAGGATAATAACTCCAAATATCTTGTCATGCCGATGCGGTTATAACAGGTTATTCCTGGCGTTTCACGTGAAACATGACAGCGTTCTCTTATTCAATGCTCCTGCTGTAATAGGTCAGCACAAATGAGCAGCATTGCCATGTTTCACGTGAAACATGGCAATGCTGTCAAAATTAACTGGATTACTGAGTGTAAGAAAATGATAATATGTCAACACTCTAAACATCCTCACCATAGATTACATTAATGACAGAAAACAATTACGATTCGAGCAGTATTAAAGTACTAAAAGGCCTGGATGCGGTTAGGAAGCGCCCGGGTATGTATATCGGTGATACAGATGACGGTAGTGGTTTGCATCATATGGTATTTGAAGTGGTCGACAATTCAATTGATGAAGCACTGGCGGGCCATTGTGATGAAATTGAGGTGACTATTCACCAGGACGACTCGGTTTCAGTCACAGATAACGGACGCGGTATACCAACGGGTATACTCGAAGGTGAAGGGCGCTCGGCAGCTGAAGTCATAATGACTGTTTTACATGCGGGGGGCAAATTTGATCAAAATTCATACAAAGTCTCAGGTGGATTACATGGTGTGGGT
>JAHEKD010000096.1:6470-8004 GCA_024638545.1 Gammaproteobacteria bacterium | reverse complement strand
CCTGCACGCATCGCATCAATGGCCGAAGCCATCTCGCGGCTATAGGTAATCCCGATCAATTCAGCCATCGGCGATGTTAGCTTTATATTGACGTCGAACCCGGCGCTATGTGCCTGGAAATCCGTGATGCCGTCACCGTTTGAGTCAACCCGCTCCGGCGAACTGCCAATACGTAATTCAAGATCGTCTGCCAGGCCGTCGAAATCACGGTCTTCGGTCGGGCTAATCAGGTCATAGCCATTCAATCGATTCAGGTACTCGTCGAAGTCACCATAGCGATCACCATCGGAATCAGGATTCGTCGGCGAGCTGCCGAGTTTGCGCTCAAGTGGATCCGGGAGACCGTCCCTGTCCGTGTCAACTGTCACGCGCAGTGGATCGAAGTTAAACTCCCCATGTTCCACTTCGAAGCCATCGGTAAAACCGTCGTTATCCGTATCAGGCTGATTCGCTTTAGTCTCCAGCATTAACTCACGGTCGTCGCTGAGGCCGTCCTGATCCGTGTCAATTAGCAGTTTTGCTGCTTCAGGGGCCGGTGCCCCCCAGTGTGACGTTTCCGGCAGCGGACCAGGTTGTGCCGCACAGCCGGCAAGCGCAAGGATACCAAGCAGACCAATACAATTCGTAAAATAAAAGATGAGCTTGTCTTTATTCATAATAATCCTCCTCTATAGTGAATATTCGAATGATGTTTCAACATGAAATCAAATTATTAATTTCAACGTTCACGAAAAATTATGACAAAATCCATCGTAAAAGATATTGACTTTAATCAATTGTGTAACATTTGTTGGCAAAATAGAATGCCTTCAGTTCAGCAATCCCATGATTATCTCTATCAATTAATGCGACTGAACAACCTGGAGCAATTGCCCAGCGATGGCGTACGATGGGATTGTATAGATCTCAAATACATGTCATCAAAATCATTCTAAAGGTGCGTAGAGATGGATTGAGACAAGTTAATATAAAATTATATTTTCAAATCATTTCAGTCACTGCGAACTCTCATCTATTGCCTACCGTAGTCATCCCAAAATACTTTGTGACCATCTAATTTTATGTAAACCAGAGTTGCGCTGATTAGATCGCATACGGGATTTTGGCTCTTCAAAGCATTTCAACTAAGACATGAGATAGAAAAGCAGTTATATCTTAAGGTATGAAGTAGCAATGCCAAATAACTCTCTTGCTTTTGTCGATAACTGACCAAAATCAATGAATTTAATCACCATCCTGCTAGCCTTATAAAACGCTAAGAAAACGTTTAGCGGTGTAATGAAAAAGGATGAAGTAAAATTGAGATTTATTGGGGAGAACTGATATGAGCGAAGACGCAGATTTTAATGAACTAATGGCAAATATCGAGACGGTTCAGTTTCGTGATTTTAAACGTATTGATCCAGATACAGCCGCACGCTGACGTCGTTTAAATTTTCTTCCATTCGAAACCCACCCCGATTTCGGGAATAAATATTTAAACCTCATTGATCCGGGACCCGTCCCACCAACTTATGTACATTCCTGGGCAGTG
>JAHEKD010000096.1:0-6460 GCA_024638545.1 Gammaproteobacteria bacterium | reverse complement strand
ATATCAGAAACATTAAAGCATTTCGGTTGGCAGGCGCTGCGCAAAGTTTGAATCTGAACTGGGATACTGGCGATCATATTATTGTGTATTTTCCAGAATCCGGCCAGACAGAGAAGATTAGCTCGGAGCATGAGTTTCTCAGTCAATTTATCGAACTGAAACCACAACCTTCAACATTTCCGGTTCGGATGTATATAATTCTAAGAGTCTCTACCAAGCGCTGGCCGAGCAGCATTGATCGACATCATCGCCGATTTCGTATTGAAAGTGTTTATCCGCTGGAAGAGGAGAGTGACCAAGAGGCTATTCTGATTGGTGACGATCTTAACTACGATACCGGTAATTCTCCAAATCAGGCCCCATGGTACGATGTTGGGACCAAAGAGAATCCTTTACATGGATGGGTACAGGGGAATAATACTTTACCGGGCGCAGAGGTTGAAAACCCAGACCCGCAGTTGGGCAAGGGTTGGTACTTGCTGGCCCGGTTCACGCCGCCTCCCGGACAAAACTCAGATATGCACGTCCACACACTCGTCTACTATAATGAGCAGATCAGCCGCCTGCGGCTTTATCTGCTTCCGGGACAAAGATTGGACGGGGCAACGGGAATCGTCTTGCGTCTGAGACTTCTGGGGCGGGCACCCGGCACAAAACCCGAATACTTCAGGCTAAAAGGTGCATTCTTTGACGATAATTCTAGCCCCTGTAAATGGAGCGAAGTGCTTCACGTAATTCCCACCCTTACATCGTACAAGTGGACGATGTTCGAAACATCGATGTTGTACCCAATGGCAGAAGTCCTTCCGTGTGGTAAAGATACGAGTGGAGCAGGTGCATCATTCGACGAGGGGACAGGCACTTTAAACGAGTCGCATTTCCCTGCACAGTCAGAATGGTATAAGCCGGTCTATAACAGTACTTTTGGTGGATTTGAATCCTGGATGGGCAATATACGTCTACAGGTGGAAGTTACACCTTTCGAACTTGGAACAGGCGACCTTGATTTTATCGGTGAAGGTGTCGGTCAAGCCATTCAGGAGTACAACAAATCCGGTGATTCTTTTCTTGTATTAATGAAGGATAGTGTTAGTTCAGCCATTGAAACTGGAAAGGAGGCCTACGGTGCGGCTGACTGGATCTCCAAGAAAGTCAAAGAAAGTCATAAGAAAAAACATCCGAAAGATCCCCTTCCGCTCGTGCTGGCGCTTGGCGGTGCATTTTCAGGTTCTGTCACGGCACTAGCAGCGGGCATCGCCTTTTTTGAAAAAGCATTTTCCAGCGACGAAGCCCTGCGGTTAGCGTTGGAAACACAGATACGCGGCAAAATATCCGGCAGCATCTACACCCCGTAGACGAAGGCGGTCTTTGACTGCTACCTTCCTGGACGGTTTGACGCACGGGAGATGCATATCAGCGAAGGTGTGCCACTCTTGGACTCTACTCTGCATCAGCTTATGCCAAGATATGATCGAAACTTTGAGCATTTGGGTTATCGCTATGATCCAACGCGGCTGAAGTGCAGGACGATCTATTTCAATGGCTTTGGCGATGCTGATCCTGGTGGAGAAATCGTCGCCCTGAATGTTTGGTATTCCTGGCCCTGGGGAATGCGCTGCGTGTGGCCTGCTGCAGAAACGCCGAAGTATTATGACTACTCAGAGGGGCGGCGCCATTGGTGGAAATCAGAGGATAGTCATCCAGCACCAATAGATGGCTTTTTACCCATCGTTTTTAATGAATATGCGGAGATTATACAAATAAACCCAGCTGGGTCAAAACGTACAGCACTGCCTGATGCCCCAAAAAAGCCACATCAACCGTCCCATCATCACGTTGGTAACGTTGCCTTCAGCCATCATCTTCAGCCCGAGCTGGGTGATCGTGATTTTCCCTCACAAGCCGAGGAACAAGGTCCAGTTGGGAGTCGGTCGATCTGGGTTTATATGACGGAGACTGGGAGTCGATGGGTGCCTGGGACGGCACACTTGAAGACTCGGCTGGCTTTAATTGCGTTTATTTCAAAAAGGAGGATGGCTACTGGCTTGATGCATGAACTTTCATATAGAATCGCTTTTGTCTGAACTCTCAAGCATGAATGTGCTCGAAAATACAACGGTGATTTTTATCGGTGATAATGGCACCGACGCAGCCAGTATCGAAACACCGTTTTCGACAAATCCCGACAGCCACAAAATGGAAGTTTACGAAGGCGGCATCCGCGTACTGTTTATCGTTGCCGATGGTTATCATTTAGAACACGGCATTGAAGCACCGTCCTCAACCGGCGTGGGTTACATCAGCAGTCCGGGTCGGCGTGAATATATGATGGTCAACACGGTTGATATATTTGCCACTATAGCAGGTATTGCCGGTGTTGCATCGACAGCAGAAGATTCTGTTTCACTGCTGCGCTTCATGGGCAACAATCCCCTGTTACCCAGAATTCCACGCCAATTCATGTACACGGATCGTTGTTCAAACCAGATGTTCCAGGCCGCCATCCGCGATAGCTCGTACAAGCTGGTCTATCGATTGAATTTCGCCCTGGGCACTCCCGTTATTGAACTGTACGACGTGACCGACCTGGCGGAATCGGTCAATCTTTATGGCACAGGCATAACCGCCGAGGCGATATTAGAGGCCGAAATGGACAGCATGTGGCTATCAGAGGGCTATGATCCTTTAGCTGCAGCAGCTTGTCCCTGAGAAGTAAAGGCTCGGTGACAAATGAGATTTATTCACAATTGTCACCGACCCCGCCATCAGGGCAACACCACATTGAAATAAGTCGGATTGGACGCATTCACATAAACCGGGCTACCCACATTGGCATTACTACCCTGGGCACGGCCGAAAGCTATGTTTAAGCCTTCATACGACAGACTAATCGTGCGTTTGCAAAAGCGCAGCTGCTGCGGCTACTTGACTATGATCGATTCAGGAATAACGGATATTCAATGACCTGAGTTAACGACTGAATTCACGAACTCAAGCAATCATAATTTTTGCTATTGTCATTGAATTTATCTGGCGCACCCCCCAACTACTTAGTTAATAGAATTTATTACCGAAAACTAAGGATCAAAATAATCGTGGTGGTGGGTGGATTCAAATCTCGGAAACTCAACAGTCAAAGCGAATAGAAGATGAGGTGATGGAATGGCAACTTATGACATAATTCAACTGACAGAAGCTCAATACTATCTATACCCCTCAATCAGCGATGAGGGCAGCCGGGTCGTATTTTCTGCCATGCGCGGTCCTTCGGGAATGCCCACCATCTGGTTATACGACAAAGACCACGATGACGAGCCCCGCCAGCTCTCGGTATTCGCCCGGGGAAGTGACCATGCATTGGTCTGCTACCATCCACAGATTAGCGGCGACGGGCGCAAGATCGTTTTCACGAATCAGGGCTACTATACGGAAGCAGAAAAATCAGGCCTCTACGTTTACGACATCGACTCAGGGACAATTCAGCTAAAGGCAGAAAATGTTATTCCGCGTGCCCCGTGGGGGCTTGAACTGCCCGGGGAGCCGGGTCTGGAAAAACAGGTATGCCGTAAACCAGCTATTTCCAGCGATGGCCGGATGCTTTCATTTATTGTCACACAGTACAGGTACAGTGGGGCGACACGAGATCACTGGTATCCGCACCAGGATATCTTGACCATTGCCGAGAGAGGCGAAAGCCCGAGAGGCGATGACGTGCTTAAAATCGTCAGGCAAAACCATTTTGGTAACGGGATTTTAAGCCAGGGCATCAGCGGGGATGGCCGCTCCCTGGCTTTTTATGCCGGAGGAACAGTGGATGGACTGCAGGTCAGCAATCTTGAGATGCCGCCTTACCAAACCGAAACACATGGCGAACATTCTGGACCCACCTGCAATGTCTACTGCTACATCGTGGACATCGAAAATCCGCCTCATTATAACCTCAAGGTTGTGCCCGTTCCCGATTCCCCTGGGCAACCGCTGATTGTAGCCCACCCGCAAAGCCAGGAACTCCAAAGTTTTAGGTGAGCAGCACCATTCATGGCAATCCTCCAGGCCTCTCCCATAATGGCTCACGGATTGCGTTGAACGCAGGTTTGGTGATGAGCGCAGCAAACACCGGGACCTATATATGTGAACCATTTGGTACAGCCCCAGATAGCCATACCATCGTCACTTTCGGCGCGCAGCCAGGCGCGGGGCCCGGTGAACAAACCCTGACAACAGGTGTGGTACCTGCTATTTCCAGCGACGGCCACTGGCTTGCCTATAATCGGCGTGAAGTGGCATTCCCCGAAGGCTATGGAGCCCCTGACGCCCATGAAGAAGACGAAACCTATTGTCCAAACGTCGAGAGGGATGTGGCCGAGCTTTGCAGACTGCCGGTAGCGGGTGTACCGGACCTGATTGAAACCGATGATGATTCCAGTTGCGGCAGTGCGTACGGTGCGCAAAACATAAGGCTTGGTGTTGCCCGGGATGCAAACCATGTTGTTTTCGTTTCCAGAACCAATAAACTCTGTTATGCAACACTTGTTCCGGACTAGGTCAATGCCGGTGAAACGACCGATGGGGCAACAATTGCGGGGCCAGTGATTTATAAGAATTATTTACTGCTGGAACAGACCCCCGGGATTACGAGAGCATGAGGTAGCGGCGCGTGCGGACACCACGACGGTAAAAGTCGCCGAAGATGACCACTTGATACAGCAGATCAGTTTTTTTATCCAGAGCGAAAACCTGTCGTATTTGAAGTGATGGCCGATATCGACGGTAATAACGCACCTCAACTGGTGTTTCTTGGTGAAGGTTCGAGCTTCATTGAAATGCGCGACAGTTTATTCGGAGACTTGCAATCTAACCTAACCTTCAATCTCAACACCACGCCTATTGATCTGGCTTTCTAGGTCGATATAAACGGTAATGGCAGACCTGAACTGGCTGTGTTAAGCCGCTCCAGTTTTAACCCGCATTTCTCACCGGACTTCATCGCGAGACGGTTAAAGGATGCGGCCTGTATGGGTTTTACGACCAAAGGCCGGCATTATGTTATCAGCATATGTGCCGGCACAAGTGCCCACAGGCATCGTTGACACTATGTCGAGGATCCTGACCGAGTAAAATGCCCACAGGGCGTGGCAAGGGACCGTCGCAGTAGTAGGGTGGTGAGAAATGCGGGTTAATTGTGCTGTGAGTGTCGTCGTCAAAGACGCATCGACTATACAGTTGCTAAACTATGTGGGATTTAATCCCAACTGCACACCAGTTGAACTGGTGATCGTCAATGACGTCAACGACGCACCAATCATAAGGGAAATTTATATTACTGCCGCGGCTAATAATCAAGATGGCGGTGACTCACCTTATACCAAATAAATGTTGTGTCTTGGTTTATTAATATTATTTAATTTAGTGATATCCAGATCACTCCGCCTGTATCATATGGCTCTCGAGTGAATGTCGGGCTCGCATTGGCCAGCGGCACAGGCATGTGCTAGGTTCCCGATGTCTGTCAGGGCATTCCTTTCCTACATTAATATATAGGGGTAACAATAGTGCGCAGATTTGTCGGTTTTCATCGATTCAACAGTTTTCACTGTCACCTGGATTATTCATAAAACGAGTGCTGCTTTTACTGCACCCCGCTTTACAACTAGACAATATCATAGAGGTCTGATCATGCAATTCAATAGACAGCGCTTTGCTTATATAGCGGCATCTTTGCTCGCAACCTTTTTTATTACCTCAACGGCAGGTGCCGGCAACAAACCTGGCGTCGAGTGCAAGTACAAGCTTGAACCTGCCGCTGGTCATCCTAACACAGCGAAGGCACAGGTTGACATCAAAGATAGGTCGCAGCTTAAGGTCAAGCTGTCAGGTGCGTTAAAGCAGACGCTCTACACGATCTGGATCGATTTTCGGACTCGACCCGACAATACCTTGCCGATTGATTTTCCCACAGAGTCTGGGGTACAGGCTGTATTGCCGGCGATGGCGATCACAGATGGCGTCACTAATGGCATTGGCCTTGACGTGAACGCTATTGTGACTGATGACGAAGGCGACGGCAGCGTCGAAATCAAACTCGACTACGAGATTCTGCAACCCTACACCACCCCGGTGGTCGGTGGCCTGGCCATGCAGGGCATGAACAGGGTCGGGGGCTTCTGGATGCGCCAGTACCCGGTCCATCCGAGCATGGCCGCGAGTCTACAGAAGACTGATCCCAAGACAGGCTTGCCGCTAGTCGTGCGCAACACCTCGGCCGGCATCACCATCGTCAGCCATCCCGATTACATCACCCATGGCCTTACTCCGGGAGTGGGTGGCGTCGATCATTTCTCGGCGTTTAGCGGAAACTTCCCAGACAACTGCATGGGTTAATTCCGGGGACACAATACTTAATTCAGATACTCGGTATATTTCTCGATAATGAGCGTGATTGAATTTGATTTTTGGATTT
>JAHEKD010000095.1 GCA_024638545.1 Gammaproteobacteria bacterium | reverse complement strand
GTTTTGTTGAGCACGCGGGTGTTTAATTCGATCAGTTCATTAGCGCTTTTAAGAGCATTTTGGCTGATTTCGTTGAAAAAATTCATCATATCGTTTTGCATGTTGCCTCCAAAAGGGCCTTGATTAATATTTGTGCTTTGCACAATCAGTATTATAGTGCAGCGCACAAAATAATCAAGCTTTTTCTAAAAACTTTGATATTTTTTTAAAACGGCTGCTGGCGTGCGTGGCATTGGTAATCCTGTTCTTGACAACGCTCCCGCATTTCTCACCACCCTACTGCTGCGACGGTCCCTTGCCACGCCCTGTGGGCATTTTACTCGGTCAGGGTCCTCGACATCGTGTCAACGATGCCTGCGGGCCCTTGTGCCGGTACATATGCTGATAACATAATGCCGGCCTTTGGTCGTAAAACCCATACAGTACGCATCCTTTAACCGTCTCGCTACGTAGTCCGGTGAGAAATGCGGGCTAGCACATATGCATGCCGCCGTTCACATGGATGTTGGCACCGGTGATATATGCCGCATTTTCGGAACACAAAAAGCCGATTGCTTTAGCAATATCAGTAGGTTCGCCCATTCGTCCGACAGGAATTTGTTCTACAATAGAATTTCGAATTTCTTCAGGAATCGCATCGGTCATGTTTGTTTTTATGTAACCCGGAGAGACGGTATTTACGGTAATGCCTTTGCGGGCAACTTCCTGTGCCAATACCTTGCTGAATCCATAGATCCCGGCTTTTGCAGCAGAATAGTTGGTTTGCCCAAATTGACCTTTTTGACCGTTTACAGACGAGACGCTGACTATCCGACCAAAACCTGTATCTTTCATTTGGTCGATCACGTGTTTGGTGACATTAAATATGCTGTCAAGATTTGTGGACAGTACACTTTTCCACTGTTCTGGTTCCATTTTACTCAGGGTTTTGTCATTCGTAATCCCAGCCGCGTTGACCAGAATATCGACAGTGCCGTACTTTTGATTAATCGATTCGACCAGTTTCCCGGAGGATTCATAACTGGCGACATCACACGGTTCGATATTAAGCTCATATCCCTGTTCGCTGAGTGACTTTTGCCATTGATACGCCTGCTGTTCTTCAACTGGTAAATAACAGGCAATCACAATATGCCCCTGATCATACAACTCTTTACATACCTCAGTACCAATCCCACCGGTACCACCCGTCACTAGTGCAACTTTTTTACTCATGATAAAAACACTCCTTCAAGCATTGATTGAATTATTTCCTTCTCATTCTTCCTCATGGTGTAATGCACAATCCAATAATCAAAAAAAACCCAGCATTTTTCTTGAAACTGAAGCTTTAATGCTGGGTTGTTTAGTTTTGTCTTTCACGATCTATTGTTTCTTGGTTAAATTCGAGAACAGGTCATCTTGAAACTTCTGCCAGTTCTGCAAATTTTGCTGAGTTAAATCCGCCCACATTTTCACTGGATTATGTGTCATGGTTTTACCGATTTGATTGAAAAATTCCTGGGATCTGGATTCAAAAATCTCCATGCTTTGCTGCAGGTAGTCGCCGTATACATTTTGCATGGAAGCGCCATGCATACGAATCAGTTTCATCAGCATATCCGGCGTAAACATGGGTTCGTTATCATTTTCTTCCTCTGAAATAATTTGCAGGAGAACGCTGCGAGTAATATCTTTTTTCGACTTTGCCTCATGGACAACAAACTCTTTACCTTCATAAATCATCTGCTTGAGATCGTTTATACTGATGTAACAACTGTCCTGCGTATCGTACAAACAGCGGTTTTGATATTTCTTTATGATGCGAGTTTTATTGTCCATTTGGCACCTATCGTTATATAGACTGTTTTAACCGGCTTGACGGTGCACTATCGCTCAACAGCCAAAGCAACACCCTGGCCACCACCAATGCATAGTGTCGCCAGACCCTTGTTGGCGTCCCGGCGTTTCATTTCATAAATCAATGTTGCCAATACCCGGGCACCTGACGCACCGATCGGATGCCCCAGCGCAATTGCGCCACCGTTAACATTGACTTTATCTGTATCCCAGCCTAATTCATGATTGACAGACAATGCCTGTGCGGAAAATGCTTCATTGGCTTCAACCAGATCAAGATCGTCAACACTCCAGCCTGCTTTTTCCAGGCATTTTTTTGAAGCCGGAATTGGACCGGTGCCCATGATGGCCGGATCTACACCAGCAGTGCTGTAGGCTTTGATGGTCACCAGTGGCGTTAATCCAAGTTCTTTGGCTTTTTCTTCACTCATGACGAGATGTGCCGCCGCACCGTCATTGATGCCGGACGCATTGCCCGCCGTGACAGTGCCTTCTTTCGAAAATGCAGCACGAAGTTTGCCGAGGCCTTCGGCTGTCGTGCCGTGCTTAGGGAATTCATCAGTATCAAAAATAACGGGATCACCTTTACGCTGGGGAATTTCGACCGGTACTATTTCATCAGCAAACTTGTTTGCTTTTTGTGCTGCCTCAGCTTTTTGCTGGGATCTTGCGGCAAACTCATCCTGTTGTTCGCGTGTAAAGCCGTACTTTTCTGCAATATTTTCAGCTGTATTGCCCATGTGATAACCATGAAAGGCATCCAGCAGCCCATCTGCAAGCATTGTGTCCAGCAGTTTCCAGTCACCCAGGCGTGCACCATTGCGTGAATTAGGCAAAATATGAACGGCGTTGGTCATGCTTTCCATGCCACCGGCGATAATTATGTCGGCGTCACCGATTATTATGGCCTGGGCAGCTAATTGAACCGATTTCAGACCACTTCCACAGAGCTTGTTGATTGTCATGGAGGGGACAGTGAAAGGCAATCCTGCATGAATAGATGCCTGGCGTGCCGGGTTTTGACCGCTGCCTGCTGCTAAAATTTGACCCATGATCACTTCATTAACCTCTTCAGGCTTGATTTTAGAACGATCCAGCAATGCCTTAATTACCGTTGTTCCCAGCTCTACGGCAGAAACCTTGGACAGGCTGCCGCAAAAACTGCCAATGGGTGTTCGAACCGAATCAACGATTACAACGTTTCTACTCATGTTTAATATCTCCTTTTATATTTGATTAATGTCGTTGGTTAATGCCTTACTGGCATTTTGTTACAAACAGCGTTTCACAGTCGTTTTGCCACATAACTGCCCGGAGCATCCTCCAGGGCCTTTGACTTTCCTTTGCCTGGCTGGCGCGCATTTACCTTGCGTTTGTCAAGGCTGCTGACCCACTTTTGCCAGTTTGGCCACCAGGAGCCCTCGTGCTGCTCAGCTTCTTCAAACCACGTATCTGCTTCTGCCGGTAATTTCCTGCGCCTTGAGGATGATTTTTTAGTCCAGTAGCAGTACTTATTTGCATCGGGGGGATTAATGATACCGGCAATATGCCCCGAACCACCCAACACGAATGTAACCGGACCGGATAATAGTTTGGCGCCATCGTATGTCGATTTCCATGGGGCAATATGATCATCGATGGTTGATATAAAGTAACACGGGGTCTTAACCTTGCGGACATCTATAGGAACGCCGGCCAGTTCTACTCCGCCGGGGTCTTTGAATTTATTTTCGACATACATGTTGCGCAGGTAAAAACTGTGCATGGCCGCAGGCAGACGGGTATTGTCTGAATTCCAGTAAAGAAGATCAAACACCATGGGGTCTTTGCCCAGCAGGTAATTGTTTATATAAAATGACCAGATCAGATCGTTGGAGCGCAGCATGTTAAACGCATTCGACATGCTCTTACCTTCAAGATAGCCGTCCTTGCTCATTTTTTCTTCAATTGAGTCCACCTGCTGCTCGTCAATAAATACGCCAAGGTCACCCGGCTGTGAAAAATCAATCAAAGCGGTAAAAAATGTTGCCGATTTAATTCGCTCATCTTTTTTTGCCGTCATATAGGCCAGTGTTCCAGTCAGTAAGGTGCCGCCAATACAGTAGCCGATTGCATTAACTTCGCTGGTCCCTGTTGCGATCTCTACCTGTTCCAGCGCGTCGAGAACGCCTTCGGTCATATAGTCTTCGAAGGTTTTATCAGCATGGCGCTCGTCCGGGTTGACCCATGAGATAATAAAAACCGTATGCCCCTGATCGACCATCCATTTAATCATCGAATTTTTAGGCTGCAAATCCATGATGTAAAATTTATTGATCCAGGGCGGAACCACCAGCAGAGGTCGTTTGAATACCTTTGCGGTTGATGGACTGTATTGCACCAGCTGGTACATCTCACACTCATAAACGACTTTACCGGGTGTTGTAGCCACATTTTCACCCAGTGTGAAGGCTTTTGTATCGGTCATGGCTATTTTTAACTGACCATCACCTTCTTCCATATCCCTGATGAAGTTTTGCATCCCCTTCATCAGGTTTTCACCTTTACTCTCTATCGCTTCTCTTAATACGGCCGGGTTTGTGTGGGCGAAGTTCGTTGGTGAAAGTGTATCCACAATCTGCTTGGTAAAAAAATGTAGTTTCTTTTTATTTTTTTCATCCAAATCTTCAACACCTTCAACAGTTTCCATCATGCAGCGTGAGGCAAGTAGATAGGATTGCTTGATATAGTTGAAAATAACGTTGGAATCCCATTCCTCATCACGAAAACGTTTATCGCCCTTTTCCGGTTCAATTACAGGATCGACCGATTTGTTCCCGTAGAGTTTTTGGGAGGTGCTTTGCCATAGTTTCAGGGCATCCTTCAAATATTTTGTTTGTGCTTCTATGGCTTTTGAAGGTTCCTTCCAAATATTAAACCAGGCATCCATATAGGTTGAGTATAGATTCATGGGATCAAACGGCATGGATGAATTAGCACTGGTGGACTGTTTTTCCATGACTTGCTTGAAGACATTTTGCGTCATTTGAGTAATTTGCTCGATATTATTAGCAAAGTCGCTTGAAGTTTCAGTGGATTTTTTATCTGCCATTTTTCAACATATTTAATTTGTGCAACACACAATATATACAGAAATCGCAGAAAAATCAAATACGGCACCTTTATAGTGCATATAATTCCAGATATAGTGCATGAGCAGGCAGACTTCAACGGGCTGCCCCGATTGCGCAACCTGCATTTTTATCGTTCCTGTTCTGTTATAACACTCGTGAATCCGTATTTTCAAACAGTCATCCTTACACCATTAGAGAGGGCGAAATCAGGCGATAATGCCTTCAATGCCTTCAATCTCACAAGATAAAAGAGACAAAACTGCTGCCAGAGCGTTATACGCCTGCATGTGCATGACAGCGCTCTTCAATCTGCACATAGATCAGGCCTGTCTCAGGCCTGGCATGATATATGTCTCAAGTCACGGCGAAGCAGACTCATTTTAAACCGTATCATTCATCTAATCATATCGCAGATGGTTACTCACGGTGATAATTTAAAAGGGCCACAGGACAGGTGCTGTTGGCACTTAATCAGCACCTTTCAAAGACTGTAAAAGCCGGCATTGCGGCCTAAATCTTTTTGTGATCTAATACGGCCCCGAATTAATATGACAGGTCTGTTATAATTTCATATGAAACCAACAACTCAGCATAATCAAAGTATCCCCGGATTAATAGTAAAACGGTCTATCGGAGCTTTGTTTCGTGCCATGCCTGAAGGTAAAGTGAAGTATCAGCTTCGCTCCAGAATTATGCGCGCCCGCCCATCAATTGCGCCTGAACTGCTGGTTAATTCAGGGGAGACCGTTGTACTGGTCGGATTTCACCGAATCGACAGCGTAATGCTGTGGTCCGACCTTGTTGGTCCGAAAGGACGAATCCTGGTTATTGAAGCCGTTCCTGAGTACGTTGATAACCTGCGATCTAATCTTGAACACCACCTCAACTGGCCACTCAACAACATTACCTATTGCGCGAAAGGCGTCGACAGCCAAAAAGGTTCAGGATCCATAGAAATTGGACAGCGTGCAGGATTCAATAAACTGCATAATCGGGAAGTCGATGACGGTCTTAAAGAAGATGACTACACACATACGATAGATATCGATACCGACACCCTCGACAACATTATTAATGAGTTTGGTTTTCATGATGTTGACCATATCCAAATGACAATCAGCGGATTGGAGTTAGCCGCGCTTCAGGGAGCCGACCGGACGCTTAAAGCCGACGGTTTGCGAATTCACATACGCTCGTTGCACAGACAGAACGGAAAACTTATTTACACACAAGTCGCTGACACACTACGTGGATATGGGATGCAGGTCACCATTGGAAAACAAGTCAGTGGATTTGATGGCCGCGATGTGTATGGAGTGAAATTATAATCAGCTGTAACCATGCGGTCAGTGCCGGTTGTAAATAACTCTTAACCCGCCGGTCAGCATGAACGCCATGGCGGCAGCTTCTGAGATGCCTAATTCCATATTTAAAAAACCGGCCTGAAATAGATGACTCCAACATCTGGTGTGAGTTGTGATGTGAAATTTTTTATCGATACTCAGGCTTTTTACGAATATAAATCACTTTATATACTTTAGCGATTACCTTGTTGTCATGGTCAAGTATTTCGACAGGGATTTCATATAGATACTTTTGGCCTATTTCAGTGTTGCTCTTTATGGTCCCGATCATTTGATCATCGAGTTTGTAGTTGGTAATCACGGTGCCTCTGGCTGGTGCAATATACTCTATGCTTGCACTTTTATCCCAGACAAAATATTTATTATCCAGGTTGCGAATTATCATGATGGCATAGAATGCATCAGTCATACTGTAGAGGCTGCCGCCATATTGCGTACCCATGTAATTGCGGTTATACCAGCTCAGTTTCATGCGCACCTGCGCGTATCTGAAATCATCGTCTATCTGCGTAACTGATATACCGGCACCAACGAACGGTGGCCAAAGATTCATCAGGCGGCGTAACCATTTTGCCTGGCTTACCAGCTTCATCGGAATAAAATTCATTTTGTATTTCTGCCTGGGGTCATCCTGCCGCAAATAATAGCGGAAAATGTTTTTAATTGCCTGCGAGATCTGGGATGATTTGATATTACAAATTTCCGGCTCACTCCATGTCTTTGTCTCTGATTGCTCTGGTATTGTTGGCTGCTGTACTGCACGCGACCTGGAATGCACTGCTAAAAAACAGTGGCGACAAACTGGTGGTATTAATGTGCATCATGATGGTTGCAGGATTGTTATCTGCCCTGTTTCTGCCTTTCGTCGGAATACCGGCCAGAGCCAGCTGGCCTTACTTGGTATTATCTATTGTCATCCATTCAGCTTATTATTTCTCTTTGGTCGAGGCTTATAATCACGGTGACCTCAGCCATGTGTATCCGCTCGCCAGGGGCAGTGCGCCATTGATTGTGCTGGTTGGCGGTATTGTTATGGCCAAAGAGTTTCCTACAACTAATCAATGGCTGGGTGTGCTGATTGTATCAGCCGGCATCATCAGCCTGGTTTTTGAGCGTGGATGGTCTTTTGACCAGATTAGCAAACATGCACTCGTTTATGCATTGATGACAGGTTTTTCGATTGCGGCGTATACATTAACAGATGGTATTGGCGTGCGCTTGTCCGGCAATGCTCTGGCCTATATTTTCTGGCTGTTTGCGCTGGAGTTTTTTCCACTTCTTTTCTATACCCTCTACAAGCGCCCCGGACAGGTATTGCCATATTTAAAGACAAACTGGCTTTTCTGTCTGGCAGGCGGGTTGGCCTCAGCAGCAGCCTACGGTATCGTCATCTACGCGTTGGGGCAGGGGTTTATGGCAGGCATTTCAGCACTCCGTGAGACCAGTGTTCTGATCTTTTTGATTTCAATCCCCACTATTCGTCTTGCTAGTTTCTTCGCTTTACTAGTTTCATTTCAAACCCTGGAAAGGAGCAAACAAACCTGACGGCGCAACAGACACCTGGAGGAGCTTGTGTTTGCGGCTGGGAGTGTCTTCTCATCCAAAGCGTTTTGGCATTGCCTTAGATGATGCCGTGATGCCGTTTCTATGGAAAAGGAATAGCTAGGTAGCTACATAGCAGAAGTAGATTGAGACGGCATTTTTTTGGGGGT
>JAHEKD010000094.1 GCA_024638545.1 Gammaproteobacteria bacterium | reverse complement strand
AATATCAACCCTGCGCAAACAGGTGGTTACATTCAAGCGTCACCTTTTGCCACAACGGGAGGTTGTCAGTAAATTGCGGTATTCCACGCTCCATTGGATACAAGACGATCACCGCGATTTGCATAATGAGAACTACGAACGTGTCATGCGTAATATTGAAGACCTGGAAGCGATGCGCGAGAAATTGAATATTATTAAAGAAGAAGTTCAGTATCTGCTTTCTGAACGTCTCAACCGAAACACTTATGTGTTGTCTATTGTCACCGCTATATTTTTGCCATTAAGTTTTTTGACTGGTTTACTGGGGATTAACGTTGGCGGAATTCCTGGCGCAGATTACGTGCGGGCTTTTTGGATATTCTGTGCTCTGTTACTGGTGATTGTAGTAATACAGTTTTATCTTCTTAAAAAGCATAAGTGGTTCTAAATTGCGATATTGGCCACTCGTTTTTTCGCCTGTTACTAATCATTAATGCCAACACTCATTAAAGCTCACCTTGTCCGTTGAATGTGGATTGAGTTCTTCACGGTGTTCTATGCATAACACACTCTGCCGCTATATTCTCCGCATCGCTGCGCTGTTGTTTTTTGCATCTGCGGCAGGTCACGCGAACACGCAGCCGACCGATTCGAGACTACCTTTGAGGATAAAATTCGTCGGTGTACCGGAAGGGCCTATTCTGGACAACGTTAAAAACAGCGTCGATCTCTATCAGCTTGTTGCCAGCAAAAACTCAGCTACTGGCACAAGTGTCCCTAACCTGGCCCGGCTTAGAGACAGGGCTGTGAGCCAAATCGCCCTTGCAGTCAAGCCCTATGGTTATTATAACGCCGCGGTAACGGGCCCCGAAATAGACAGCAAGTCGTCCACCTGGCGATTCACCATCTCTCTGGGCGACCCCCTGATTGTTCAAAGTCTTACCGTGGAAATCAATGGAGACGCTGCTTCCGAGCCACGATTTACGAAGTGGCGCTCAGCATTTCCACTGAACTCCGGGGATATTCTCGATCAAAGTCTTTACGAAGATGCCAAGCGGGAATTGCTTCGCTTCAGCCGGCAGATAGGCTATTTCGATGCTGCTTTTACAACCCAAAGACTTGCAATCGACACATCGAACGGTATCGCCGATGTAATACTAATCTATGACAGTGGTCCACGTTTCAAATATGGCGACATCAGTATTCTCTGGCCGGAAAACGTGCAGCTCACAACCTATCAGGAAGAACTTATACAGGGCTATATCGGATTGCAGAAAGGCGGTAACTTTGATGAGCGCGAACTAATAAACTTACAGCGCGCACTGGCCGACAGCCCGCTTTTGGAGAACGTTTCGGTCAGACCCAAACAAGAATCAGCATTTGCAGGAAGCGTGCCAATTGAAATTAGTCTAGAACTGCGTAAAAAACATGTATTTACTGCCAGCGCCGGTTTTGGTTCAGATACCGGTCCGCGCGCTACACTCGGCTATGAAAATCGCAGAATTAATGATCTGGGGCATAAACTGACTGGCAGCATTTACATTTCTGATGAGCGCCAAAACGTATTTACCAACTATCGTGTTCCGCTCCGTACCGGTATCTCTGACAGCGTCAACTTGTTTGCTTCGCGCGCTAATGAAACCAGTGACGCCAGAGACTCGGAAACCACCATTGCAGGACTCGATATAGTCCGAACACGGGATAACCAGCAATGGAGTTATGGCATCAGTTACCGTGACGAGGAGTTTGGTGAGGAACAAGACCGGCTGAGTGTTGCTCTACTAATGCCGACTGCCAACTGGCAATATATACTGGCGAAAGACGATGGCAGCGATAAGCCGGTCTTCAAAGTTTCCAGTAGCTTGCGCGGTGCGCACGACTCACTACTGTCTGATTTGTCTTTTTTACAATTAGCGCTGGAGGCAAAATCACGATACCCGTTTGGCCGCGGCCGATTGCTGGCGCGCACACAAATAGCCGGCACACTGGTACAAAAGTCGAAAACACTACCGGAATCTCTGCGTTACTTTGTGGGTGGTGATTACAGTATTCGCGGCTATGCGTTTGAAAGCATCGGTGTACAACAACAAGGCGGAGCCCTGATCGGTGGCGAAAACAAGCTGACCGCGAGCGTGGAATACGAACACCCGCTCAGAAATTCATTATCGGTTGCAGTATTTGTCGATACCGGCGACGCCTTTGACAACGACCTCAGCCTGAAAACCGGTGCCGGTATCGGCTTGCGCTATCGGCTTCCGTTTGGTGCTTTCAGATTCGATATTGCGTCGGCACTTGATTTACCCGGCAATCCGAATCGGTTACATATTACCTTCGGTTCCGATTTGTGAAGCAGGCTTTTTTAGCATCGATTGCTGGACTGCTTGTATTGCTAGCAGCCGCAGCCTGGTTATTAGCCACCAACTCCGGATTAAACTGGCTGGCAAATCGATACAGCACGGTTTTGCAGTTCGAAATGATTGAGGGCTCTGTAACGGGGCCAATCCGTTTTCGCGGGGTCCAGTTGTCAACATCGTCATTGCAGATAAATGTAATGGAGGGAGAGCTACAATGGCAACCGCTGCAGTTGTTTAGTGGCGTGCTTGTCGTCGACGATTTGCAAATGACAGGGATGAAAGCCAGCAATGCGGGCGGGCAACAGGGCTCAGCGGAAAATTCCGCCCTGCCCTTTGCGCTGGCGCTCAACAATGTCAATATTGCGAACGCCCGCTGGAACGATATCCAGATAGATCAACTGACGGCCTCTGCACATCTGGCCGACAATGATTTGGAGATCACAAAGTTAAACCTGCAGGTGCCAAACCACGAACTTACCATCAACGGTGCGCTCGACATCACAATGGCAGCGGACGGTGAGGTTAACTTGCAACAAACAATAAGCAGCAAACTGAACGACTCGCAAAGCCTGTTGGGCGAAGGTTCAGTTAAGGGCACCTGGGCCTCGCTGGAACTTATTCATCAAACCGAAGTACCATTTTCATCGTCAATTAACGCCACCTTGAGTGATCTTACTGGTGATGACCGGAGCTGGGTTGCAGAAATTAACTTATTGGGCGCATCTGTACCTGCAGCTGCTAACTTATCTACAGATGCGAAATTTCACGGGAATATTTCATCGCGAGGCTCAATGGCGGCGCAGGAAATTGACGCCAACCTTCAATTGCAACGTGACAAACAATGGCTTGGCCTATCGTTGGACGCAGAAGTAGAGGCCGAGCGACTAACAATTGCAAAGTGCGTCGTTTCGAGAATAGCGGATGCTGATGGATCATCGGCGCAACCGTCATTAGAGTTAGAGGGAGTAATCAATCGATATGACCAGCTCTTTACGAGCACAACATCGTCAGCGGGTGCAAAGACTGATGCTGACATCAACATTCAAGCACTGTGGTTCGATTCCGAACTACAGAACCTGTTCTTTCAGTCAAAGCTGACCAGCCCCAAGGGCCGGATGTCCGTCAATGGCAAACTCGACAGATTCCAGTTTGAACTAGATGCCGAGGTGAAGAGCACTTTTTTCGAAAACAACAGACAGTTCAAGACACTGCAGCAACAGGGCCGCCTGAATGCAATCGGCAATGGCTCTCTGCAACAACTCACGGTTGAAAATCTGTCGCTGAATAGTGTTTTTGGCAACATTGATGGCAGCGGCCGCCTCAGCTGGACCGATGGAATTGCCTGGCGAAGCGATGTCGCAATGAAAAACTTAAAACCCGAAGCCTGGATTGCAAGCTGGCCAGGAGAACTTGGAGGCCAATTGAGCACCGAGGGCCAACAGACCGAGCAAGGCCTCGAGTCAAGCGTCATCATTAAGCGTTTCGCCGGAACTTTAAAACAACAGGCAGTGACAGTGGACGGACGGATACTGCTTAAGAGTGGTAATGCTGACATTGAACGGCTATCTGCCACCTTCGGTGAAGCAGATTTACAAGTCGACGGTTTGATAAGTGATACCGGTAATTCAACATTGAACTTCAAGTTTAGCGCGCAGGACTTGCATGATCTCAACAATGGTTTACGGGGCAGCCTCAGCTCGTCAGGGACACTGCGCGGCCGTCTCTCTGAACCCGATATCGTGGTAATCGGAAATGGCAATAATTTAGGATTTGGAGAGTGGAGCGCCGAGCATGTCGAACTTGATATCAAACTGCCAATCTCTTCCCCGACACGGCCATGGAATGCCACCGCCAAGTTTGTACAAATGGGTTTAAATAATAGGGCGGTCATCCAACGAGGCAATCTGCTCCTGCAAGGCAACGCATCCGCACATACCATTAGCATTGAAAGTTCGCTGGCGTCAGGTGTCGAACAGGTTGCCTCTATCTCCGCCGGCTGGGCCGACCGGCTCTGGTCAGGAATGTTGGACTCAATGACGTTCAACAGGGCCGGACAAAATAATTGGCAGCTTCAAAAACCGGCCGCGTTCGCAATCTCCAGCAACACGCAGTCAATTGCTGAACTCTGTTTGAGTAATGGCTCTGATCCAGCCAAAGGGATTGGTTGCATTACGATCAACAATGGTAACCGGGGGCTCCACACAAAACTTAAATTCGAGCAAGTGCCCAGCGCACCATTTAACTACCTATTAGAAAAAACTGGTTTACAGTTAGACACTTTTTTGGATGCAGACATCGCAGTTAACATTCGCGACAACCAATGGAATCGGCCCAAGATAACCGGGTTTTTGCGCAGTACCGGTGGCTCGCTGGCCTACTCACCCCCCGACGGCGGCGCTGACCGCAGCATAAATTTTGGAAACCTCGAGAGCTCGTTTGATACCCTCAATAAAACACATGCATCAATTTCCGTTGAACTGGAAAATGGCGGTTTCATCCGTGGTCAGGCTTCCGCTACAGAGTCACCATTTACAGAAAATTTTGCGAACTCGAATTTAACGGGCACACTGGATACCCGCATACCGGATATCTCCAAGGTGTTGCTACTAAACACTGGTGATCTGGAGCTAAGCGGGGCTCTGCTCGCCCACATCACTCTGGCCGGCTCGGCTACGCAACCAACTCTCGGCGCAGACATCAAAGTCACCGAGGGTGCGCTGATTCACGATGCCCTGGGTCTGAAACTATCCGATTTGTCTTTGCGCGTTGACTCTGGGGAAAGCTCACGCGCTAAGCTGGTTGGTTCAGCCCGCTCCGGTGCCGGGTTCTACGAACTCAATGGTACGCTCAACTTAGCCGATATTTCAAACGTCAGTGGCGAGCTGGATTTATCGGGTAACAATGTTTCATTTGTTAACTCTTCGACCATAAGCGCCGATGGTGGTCTCGCGCTGACGGTAACGGTAAATGCCAACCAGATAGATGTTGATGGAGACCTCAATATTGAGCGCGCAGATGTCCGGTTTGGTAAGCAGCTGGGAGTTGTCAACGAATCAGACGATGTGTACCTGGTTGGCCAGCAAACGCGCTCTTCATCGCTTCTCAGGAGTTTACAAATCAGGGTCAATTTTGGTGATGATACGCAATTGAACGTGTTGGGTTTGCGGGGCAGACTGGTCGGCTCCCCCAGTATCAAAGTAGACCCAAATGGAACCGTGACCAGCATCGGCGAGATAAATATCCGGGATGGCAGATATGCTGCCTATGGACAGAAGCTGGAAATTGCCAAAGGACAAGCGGTCTATGCCGGTGGCGCGATTGATAACCCGGATCTGCATATTGAAGCGACCAGGGCGGTAAATAATTCAACTGTCGGCATCCTGATCAAGGGTCGCGCCGAACAGCCCGAGATAAGTCTTTTTTCTAACCCAGCGATGAATGATCAGGACATTCTCTCGGTATTGGTGTTTTCAAAACCAACGGCCGAACTCAGCAGCTCGGACGGTATCCGTTTGCTCGCTATAGCAAATTCCCTGCGCGGCGGGACATCGAGCTCCAAAATTGATGAAATGTCTGATGGTATCGCAGGTTTTTTTGGACTCGAAAATTTTAAAGTAGAGGCCGATGTATCTAACAATCAACCGTCCATCGGGCTCACTAGCCAAATAAACTCGAAGTTAAGCGTGGGCTACGGCTACAATTTTTATAGTTCGATCCGCACGATGTTCCTGCGATACAGAATCAGCGATGCCTGGTCGATCCAATCCAATATTGACGAGGAAAGCGGCGCCGATTTCAAATATCAACTGGAAACAAACTGAGCTAATTTTGCCTGTCGCAGTATGCAATGCGAAGACGATGCTTGAGCAAGATATAATATTTCAATGAATATCATCGGGCAGCTAAAGCCAACGCCTCAAACCTACTGGTTAACCCGCTTCGTCTTGTTGCGCGGTATGGGCTTTGTCTATTTTGCCGGTTTTATCAGCGCTGCCTTGCAAACCACTGCGCTGTATGGCGAGACCGGCTTATTACCCATCGCCAAATTCATCACGGCATCACAGCAGCAATCCGGGTCGCTGGCGTTCTTCAATAATCCGACCCTGTTCCACTTTTTCCACAGCGACGCTGCTCTGCTGGTTGTTGCCTGGCTTGGTGCAGTACTGGCACTGATCGTATTGCTCGGTTACGCCAACTCCATTTTGATGTTTGTATTGTGGTTGTTGTACATGTCCTACGTGAACGCCGGCCAACTTTTTTACGGCTTCGGTTGGGAAATTCAAACCCTGGAATTGGGTTTCCTGATGATGTTTTTAACGCCGTTGCTGGATGCCCGGCCGTTCCCGAAACGCGAGGCACCGCTGCCGATAATCTGGTTGCTGCGCTTCTTTCTATTTCGGTTCTATCTTGGTGCCGGGCTAATCAAACTGCGCGGCTCTGAATGTTGGAACGACTTCACCTGCTTGTTTTATCACTTTGAAACGCAGCCCATACCGAATCCACTCAGCCCACTGATGCACTTTTTGCCGGATTTCATCCTGAAGTTTGGCGTCATGTTTGCCGAGTTCCTGCAAGTTATCTGCGCGTTTTTTGTATTCTACCCTCGCGCACTGCGGGTTTTTGCCGGTCTGATCTTCCTTACCTTTCAATCAACCCTGATACTCACCGGCAATTATTCGTTCTTCAACTGGATCACCCTGATCCCTGCGCTGGTGTTATTTGACGACCGGATTCTGGCGCGGGTGCTGCCCAAAAAGCTGGTGGTAATGGCAGAACGGGCGGAAGCCAATAAAAGACAGGTCTCGCCGATTCAGCACAACCTGATCTACGCCGTGTTCGGGATCCTGATCTGGTTGAGCTTGCCGGTAATTGGCAACCTGGTTTCAGAAAAACAAATAATGAACACGTCCTTTAACCGCTGGGCCCTGGTTAATACCTACGGGGCGTTCGGCTATGTCGGTAAGGAACGCTTTGAGTTAGTAATTTCCGGCACCAGTGACGAGCAGATTACCGCCGATACTGAATGGTTGGAATACGAGTTCGTGGCCAAACCGACAGACATCTCAGCTGGCTTACCGATTATTGCACCCTACCAGCCTCGAATTGATTGGCAGATCTGGTTTGCCGCGCAGTCGACCTCCAACAAGCACAGCTGGTTGATACACTTGTTGTGGAAGTTTTTACACAACGACCCTCACACATTAGGATTGATCAAGCACAACCCGTTCCCCGATAAACCACCTGCACACATCAAGGTCGACCGGTACTTGTATGAATTTGAACCGCCTTTTTCTGAAAACACCTGGAAACGGAACTATATTGAACCGTGGATGAAACCATTGTCACGTGACAACACATCGTTGCGAGACTTCATCCGCGACAACCAATGGCATCAATATGAGTGATCCGATAACTGGCGAAGACATTACCCTGGTGTACGACAAGCAGTGCCCGGTATGCTCGATGTATTGCCGCATGGTTCGCCTAAGGGAGTCATTCGGTGAACTCAAGCTGGTTGATGCGCGCGACGGCGGCCAGATAGTTGATGAAATTACCGATCGCGGCTGGGATATTGACCAGGGCATGGTGTTAAAACTCGATGACCAACTATATTACGGCACCGATGCGATCAATGTGTTATCCCTGATCAGCAGCCGCAGCGGAATCTTCAACCGGCTAAACCACTGGATATTTAAAAGTCC
>JAHEKD010000093.1 GCA_024638545.1 Gammaproteobacteria bacterium | reverse complement strand
TGCCTGCGGGCCCTTGTGCCGGCACATATGCTGATAACATAATGCCGGCCTTTGGTCGTAAAACCCATACAGGACGCATCCTTTAACCGTCTCGCTACGAAGTCCGGTGAGAAATGCGGGCCTTCACCCTCCAGGATCACGTAACGCTCGAGCGTATTTTTTAGTGCGTGTAACTCGGTGGTGATGCCGGACTCAACCCGGGCGCGTGCGATGGAACAATTCTCATCATTCCTGTTGTTGAACAGCTCAATAATATGGCAGCGCTCAATGGTATAAAACTCGTTTTCTGACTGGAATCTCGAGATCATGGGATATTGTCTGTTGTAAGTAATATCTTGTATTCTATTCGCAGACGTGCTTAGGTGAGACGGCCGTAAATATATGGTTTGTGATATAGATTAACCTGCAGGACCGTTATAAAGTTCAGTGGACGATCTTGATAATAAAATAATGCTCAAACCAATCTCTATTTAAAGAGATACAAAACTCACCGAGGCTGTTTAAGTGAGACTCCAATCTAACTGCTGATTTAATATCTCCAACTTCATGGTTGTTGTCTTTGTAAAAATTTTTAAGATACTGTATTAATTTGGGTTGTGTCATTATCTTTTCAGCGGATATGTAGTTATCAATTTCGAGAACAAAGTGGGCAAGCTCGTTGTAATCATACTCGTCGTGATGACTATTGAATGGATTGTTTTTTGTTGCACTAAGTATAATGTTTATTGTGTTCATGGAACCCTCACCATTTCATTTGTTGAATAAATTTCAGAGAATAATTTACGCGCTTTATCTGCCCCCGGATTTATTTACATATCCTCGTTTTTACCCCTGCTTGTATTTGATAGGCTGCTTTTTAACTGTTCTTTCTATTTTGTATCCCCTTACTTTCGCTATACCCTTGCGCTGTTTATCTACCCCAGGTATTTTTATTTATCTGCCCTGCTTACTTGTATCACCTGCTTTCTTCTTAGATATTCAATTATTAATCTTATTTAATATTCAATGAGTTAATGTGTAATTTCAAATATGGAATTTATTATAATCATTAAAAATAATTGTGCACTAGTCGTTTGATAATTGTTACATTTGTTATATATTTTGTTAATTAAATGTAATCATTACAAGAACATTAAACGGGCGGGTGCCTGCCTTTAATTGACTTTAAGATAATGTGACGGTTACTTGTCTAACCATGTGCACGAGTAATTAGCAAGCGGTGAGATCATGAAGTGACCGGCTGAGAACGCCGGCATGGCATAATGATCAGAAACATCAATGTATCGATAGTGTAATGATGGGCCGGAAGCAAATGAAAAATAATTGAAAATGCGGTTGTTAAACAGTGAGCAAATATGCACAGTGTTTCTTCATATCAGCGTACAAAACTGTACAGGATACTCGGATGCCAGTTAATTATAATTGATTGATTAATATCTATATTAATTTTCAAGTGATTTTCAGAACTGTCCATTATTTACACGCTGATGGTGTACACATCTAAACGCTGTTTGACATATGACCTGATTGTTCTTCCTTTTACAAGCCTTTTTCCCTGATCACTTCATTAATCGAGTATGCATCGAACTTCTTGCGGGCTTTCAGAATATCAATATTGCGTTTGCCGTCATCTATTTTCAGCAGGGCCTTGAGGGCCTTGTAGCGGACGAATACTCTTCCATTACGGGATTCTTTACTGATTATGGCCTTTGCGCCGACATCGATATTATCGCTGCTGGCGTAGGCGTAAGGGATGACAATCTTTTGATTGGCGATGTGCAGTTTAAAATTTCCGGCAACATCATCGACGGTGAGTGCGTTTTCAAGCCAGCCGTGTTTTCCTCTTTTATTTGCGAGCATGGAAACGACGGGGATGGAATCCGTCATCGATATGTCGGCTTCGACATCCAGTTGAACGGGCTTTTTCCATACGGCATTGGCATTTGTAAAGAGGATCTCGGTAGCCCAGTCATCCTCGCGGAAAGAAGACTGATCGCCAACCACTTTAACCTGATCAAGCTTAATGGTTGAGCCACTGATGTCAAAATTCATCTCCCGGGGATGCCCTCCCGCCAGCTGAATGTCCATACTCAGTGCCGCAGAGATGGCCTGACCATCAACCAGTGCGCCCAGATCATGGCTCTGCAGGCGCACATAGCCCTCCGCCTGCATGGGTTTGAGCTCGATATCAGCAGTCAGGCTGGCTTCACCGCCTGTAATCTGCAAGGGGGACTGTTCGGGCAGGTAGCTGCTGTATGCGGTCATGTCATTTACCCTGGCAGAGGGAATCTGCAGGCGCAGTTCCATCTCTCCGCTCTCTTTGCCGAGATCGATATCCCTGACAAGTGCCTGCAAGTGCATTTCAACTTCCCCTACAAAAACCTGTTGCTCCTGTATGCGCTTTAACTTGCCGTCGCTGATCTGAACATCCAGCATCAGATCGGGAGTGGCTCCTCCCTCGGTGACTTCAAGGCTGATGTCTCCTTCTCCATTCGCGTAGTAGTCCAGAACCTCAACTCCGATCTCCTGTGGACTAATGTGCAGCTTGCTTCCCTGATCAAATTCGCCTGCTCGAATGCGAATCTCGGATATGATTCCCCCGCTCCCATAGATCCGGAGGTCATAGGGATTCGGCATGAGCACATTCAGCCAAGCCAGGTCGGAGATCTCCCCCTTGATGATCAGATCTTCATCAGAGCTGGCGAGCAGGGCCCCGATCTCCTTTTCCCTCAGTAACTGCGCGAAATGCTGTGCCCCGGTTTGGTCGGTTTCATACTGATCCAGGTTCAGGTCTGCAGTGCCTTTTTCAATGGTTATCGCCGCGTGCCAGGGCTCTGATTGTTGTCCATTGTTGGATACCTCGGTTCCGTTGATTTTAATATGGGTGCCGGCCAGCTCGATTCGTCCTGTCGCCAGCTCTGGGCTTTTGATGGACAAACCTATATCAAGATTGCCACTGAAACGCAGATCCTTAAAGCCAATATCCGCAGCCCTTGAATTCAGCCTAACATCTGAGAAAAAGCGGCCCTGGTCAATCTCAATTTGTCCAAGCAATTCACCCTTTCCTCCGTGCAGCCTGAAAGGCCAGTTGTCCGGCAAAAAGCGCTGGAAGCTGCTCAGATCGGGTGCTTCCAGTGCAGAAATTGAAAGGGCCAAACTCTTTGCTTGCAGCGGGTTCTCTTCCGTGGGTATAAGGGTATTCGAACTGCTACCTTTGAGGATCAGGCCGTTTCCCACCATAAGTGGTGTGGATGCATTGTCGTAATAAGCCTCAAGATCGTTGAAGGCGATTTCAAACTGGGTGACAGGGGCTGCACCTGATGTGGGTGTGGGAGTCTCAACATGAATATTGCCATCACCCTCAACGTGATAGTTGAGCAGATCCAGGCTGAGGGTGTGCGCGGCTACTTTCAGCTGACTGTCCGGCAGTAACTGCCCGTGTTTTAGCTTCAGATTGCCCTGCACGACACCCGCACCATTGATGCGCATCTCTTCAAATGCTTTCAGATATATATTTAGGAACGACAGGTTTTCAGTGTGCGCTTCGAGTTCAAGGTCGGCCTCAAGAAATGTCAGTGCGGCCAGTCCCCTGGTCTGATTGGCTATCAATGGTTGCAGGGCAATGCTTCCCCTGATAAGGCCATCACGTGTTATTTCCCTGTCGTCATTGAGCAGCAGCAAATCCAGTTTGAGGTCTATTTCTCCGTTGCTCAGTGATACCGGACCACCGCGGGTGATGGCGGAGAGGTCCATGCGGGCGTCTCCTTTTAGGCTGGCCTGGGCCCGGTACAGCCTCAGGCTATGTTCACCGGAGGCATAGAGGTCACTGATTTTGATATGCCAGGGCTTTTTATCGGCTTTTACGGCTTGCGGTGGTGTCGAGCTGGTTTCCAGCTCGCGTCCCGGTCTGGGAGGAAAGTACTCCCAGACTGCCGAGAAATCCTTGTCAGCTTGGGGCCTGGGGTATTGGTGGTAGGTGATGTTCTGTGCGCGGATTCGGTTCAGGCTGATGGTTTTGGAGATCAGCGGGAGCAATGAGATGGACCCGCTGACCCTTTGAGATTTGAACAGCCACTGCTGGCTGCGCGACGGGCCATTTGTGGCGACTTCGTATGCATACACTCGAAAGGGGTAAGGCGTCCAGGCACGTTCCCAGCTGACCTTGAATTTTTCGGGTTTAATGCGGTTGATCAGGTCCTGGCTGAAATCCAGGTTCAGCACGCTGTTGAATAGCGCCAGGTAGACTAGTTCCAGCACAATGATAATGCGAAACAGGCGCTTAATTAGAGGCATATCAGATTGACATCGGCGCGGTTATCCGGGTCGCATGCGGCTCAGTTGCGGCTTGATCCAGATCATATGTGATTAGCGTCATATGCGATTATTGTGGCGGATTGTTGCTTTTCCCGGAACCATCATCACCAAAGACCGTTCCATTTAGTATTTTGCCACATATATCCGCGTTCGAGGACATTATATTGGCAACGATCTCTGCCAGCAGGCTCAGGCCTCTGGTAGCAACATAGATGGAATACTTGTAAGTGCTAAAGCGGCTGTTCATTGTATGCGGCCTGTTCCAGATTTATCTTGGATCCAGTCTTGTGGACTAGCTCGAACGGCAGCAACGCTTCCATGTTTTCAACGCGCGTGCCATTGGCCAGTGTCACCGTGCAACCCGTTTGCTCAGCGTAAAGCGGTTGAACGACCTGTTTTTGTGTGGGCAGGTGTGCTGGATTTACCGACACGAATTCGGGCTAAAATTGATCGTTTACCGGCATCGTGGACAGACCACGATTTTTTGCAAGTCAAAAAACATAGTTTGTCCCATTTTATTTCGGTTATTTATCGGGCGAAATTGAATCCTGTTTCGTTATGCTGTTGGGGCTCATCCCTGTGCCATTCAATCCTTTCCCCGGGGTGACGTTACTGCCCCGCATTTTCGTAAAAGCTGGCATCAACTCTAGGGCCGTAGTCATTTAACACCTTGTCGATCTTGCCCTGCGCTTGAAAGAATTCGGCTACTTCCTTGAGCGAGGTTTGAACACCGCCAAGCATCCAGCGTTCCGTCAACTGATCCGAGCGCGGGTAGAAGTCGAACAGCGAGAGCACGATATTCGATTCCTTCAACTCCATGCCCGCCGCCTCGGCGATCACTGGCTTAGCCAAATCCGGTTCGTCATCCAGATACTCGGTCGCTCTGTCGCTCACCTCTAAAAACTTGGTCACCAGATCGGGGTTTTTGGCTGCGAAATCATCGGTCACCGCGATAATGTCGAAGGTACGGATGCCAATGCGCTCCTGCTCGTAGGCGCTCAGCAGCTCCCAACCATTGCCCTTCATGCGCCTGAGCGGCCCGCCCCAGGAGCAGCCCATGGCGAGTTCGCCGCGAATGAAGGCATCGTCAATGTCGTGTGGTGACATGTCCACGACGTCGACCTTATCGACATCGACCCCCAGGAAAACCAGGGTTCTCAGCATCTTGTAGTGAGTCACAGTGTTGAGCGGCACGCCGACCTTGCGACCTTCCAGCTCATGGGCGTTGGCCCGGTCGATTGCCTCCTTTTTATAGATGACGCAGTTGTCGTTCTCGGCATAGGAGACCGCGACCCCGACCACTTTGATCGGCGCACCATCGGTGACCGCGAGCGTGAAAGGCACAACGCCCATGGAGTAGGCGATGTCGACTTCGCCGGCGACCATAGCTTCGGCCATCTCGACACCATCGTTGTAGGGCAGCCACTCGACTGGCACGCCCAGCTCTTTGTCGTACCACTTCTCAGATTGGGCGGTCTGATTGGCGGTCGGCCACTCCTGGAAATAGGCGACGGTGATCTTCTCCGGCGCCGCCAGGCTCAAGTCTGCGGCCAGGCTTGTCGTCAATATCAGTATCGAAGTGATTAGATTTCTCATGTCAGGTCCTCCTTTGTTAGCTGCACGTAGCGGACGCTCTCCACCCGCGGCACGATTAAGGTCGGCACATGGAAACGGCGCAGCACGCGCTCCATAACCGAGCCGATAAAGGCGTGGCGATGCCCCGCTTGTGGGAGCCCATAACGATATGGTCACGCATGCATTTTAGCAGATTTGAAAATCTCTTGCGCCGGATAGGATTCACTGACTGTAACGAATTTAATCTTGTCGCGGACAGTGCAGTCCGGCTTGTTCCTAGTCATAATGATTGACCTGTCCTCCCACCAACACGTGGGTTAAGGTAAGAATTTTTCAATCGGCTCACCTCAGAGCCATAATGATGGAGAACAGGTCATGAAACATAATAACGCAACACATAGTTCAAGCCAAGGTACACAGATTGAGTATGCCGGGCATGTTGGTATGAGACATCAGGGACAGACCACGGTTTTTCTTTACCAGGTCGATTCCTGCATGGCCGGCCCTTCGGTTATTTATCGGGTGAAATCAAATCCTGCTTTGTTTGAATTGATTTACAGTTGTCAATTAACAGAATCGACAATTTCAATATTCATTGGAGTTAATTATCGGGCGCTTTGATAATCTGTCTTGCTGGAATCGGATCTCAAGATATCGATAAACGAAATCAACTACTGCAAATACAATTTAATTTGCCTATCGGGAATAATTAAACTCTGCGTTCCTGGAATTGGTGTCATTGGCCTCGCTAACTTCAAGTGGGTACTGAATTATACCCTTCGGTATTATATCGGGCACACTGCTATCCTGCCTTCCTGGAAATAGATTCCCGGGTTTCGTTAAACGGAGTCGACTACTGAAATACTTGTGGCTTCGGTTAACGAAGGTGGTGCCGATGGCCGGACTCGAACCGGCACGAGCTAGGCTCACTACCCCCTCAAGATAGCGTGTCTACCAGTTCCACCACATCGGCAATTGAACATCATTTATTCAGGTACTGCAGGGACGTCAGACTCTGATTCCGCATCCTCGGTTGGCGCGGCTGATTCACTTTCAGTATTTTCAGCAGGTGCCTCTGCAGCCTGAGTGTCTGCAGCAGATTGTGTGGCTTCTGCCGTAGCGCCATCTGTTGTCGCCCGGACTGTTTCGGTTTCACCGATATCCGATGCGTCAGGTATTTCTGATTCCGATTCCGGCTGTACGCTCTCTTGAAC
This sequence comes from Gammaproteobacteria bacterium, assembly GCA_024638545.1. Taxonomy (GTDB): domain Bacteria; phylum Pseudomonadota; class Gammaproteobacteria; order Arenicellales; family JAHEKD01; genus JAHEKD01. Next base: position 942 of record JAHEKD010000093.1, on the reverse strand, counting down.
CGTTTGAATGACACTGTCAGACGCCTGCTTGCCCTTGTTGGCATAGATATACGCCAGCGCCAGCGCTGATAAAAAAAACACCGTTGCTGTAATTGATGTGGCGCGCGATAAAAAATCAGCAGACCCGCGTGCGCCAAACAGCGTATTCGAACCGCCCCCGAAAGCCGACCCCATATCCCCGCTTTTATTTTGTAATAATACCAGGATCGAGATAACAATCGCCGATATAAATAATACAACCAGTAGTATATTTGCTGTCATTTAAGAATCCGTTGCTTTAATGATTGCCAGAAAGTCACCTGCTTTAAGCGCTGCACCACCAATTAGGCCACCGTCGATATCCGGCTGGCCAAACAGTGTTTGTGCATTGTCAGGTTTGACGCTGCCACCGTACAGAATTCGGGTTTTTTCAGAAATAGCGGCGTTTTCACCCGCCAGAACTGACCGAATAAAGGCGTGTACCTCCTGCGCCTGCTGGGGTGATGCCGTCTTGCCGGTGCCGATCGCCCAGACGGGCTCATAGGCAATGACCGCCTTGTCAAACGCATCGATGCCCAGTTTTTGTATCGCAGCCCTGATCTGTTGCTCAATAATCGCCTGGGTTTCATCGGCTTCGCGCTGCTGCAGGGTTTCGCCTACACAAATAATCGGTATCAGGCCATGATCCAGCGCCTTGTGCGCTTTTTCAGCGACCAGTTCACTGGTTTCACCGTGGTATTGACGCCGCTCTGAATGGCCTACGATGACATAATCACAACCCAGGTCGGTCAGCATTTCGCAGGAAATCTCACCTGTATAGGCGCCGCTGTCGTGAACGCTGACATCCTGGGCGCCGAGTTTAATACCTGGACTATCCGCAACTGCTTTTGAGACTTCACTGAGATGAACGCTTGCCGGACATAAAAGTACTTCAGCCCGAGCGTCCTTAATGCCGTTGCAGAC
>JAHEKD010000092.1 GCA_024638545.1 Gammaproteobacteria bacterium | reverse complement strand
ACATATAAACTGCAAGTATGCTTAACTGCAGTATTGTATTGTTTTTATCCATGTTAATATTGAATAAATTCTATTAAAAACAAATGTTTAAACGATTATTTGGAATTTTTTCCAACGACCTGGCGGTAGATTTAGGAACTGCCAACACCCTGATCTATGTGAAGGATCGGGGCATCATCCTGAACGAGCCATCGGTAGTTGCCATTCGTGAAGGTGCCGGCGGACTTAAACAGCCATTGGCTATCGGTGCGGCAGCAAAATCGATGATTGGCCGAACACCGGGCAGTATTACTGCAATTCGTCCGCTTAAAGACGGTGTGATTGCTGACTTCAGCGTCACAGAAGCCATGTTAAAATATTTCATACGTATGGCTCAAAGTAATCGTTTTATTTCAAATCCTCGGGTGATCGTCTGCGTGCCCTGTGGTTCAACCCAGGTGGAAAGACGGGCTATTCGTGAATCAGCCGCAGGTGCAGGTGCACGGGAAGTGTATCTAATAGAAGAGCCAATGGCTGTTGCAATCGGTGCCAATCTGCCTGTGTCTGAACCGACCGGATCAATGGTGTTAGATATTGGCGGAGGAACAACGGAAGTTGGTATCATGTCCCTTGGTGGTATGGTCTATGCGCATTCACTGCGAATTGCCGGAGATAATTTTGACGAGGCGATCATTAATTACGTACGCCGGCATCATGGTTTATTAATCGGTGAGGCCACGGCAGAACGGGTGAAAAGTACAATCGGAACCGCATGGGAAAAATCAGATCCCATGGAAATGGAGATCAAGGGCCGTGATATATCAGAAGGTATGTCCCGCAGTATTATCATAACAAGCAAGGAAGTCTATGAGGCAATCAGCGATTCGCTGGATCAAATTGTCCAGGCAATTCGTCAGGCCATGGAGAAAACGCCACCAGAATTAAGTGCTGATATCGGAGAGAAAGGCATGGTCGTAGCAGGCGGAGGCGCATTGCTCAGAGATATCGATCGCCGATTAATGCAGGACACGGGTTTGCCCGTTGTCATCGCAGAAGATCCATTAACATGTGTTGCAAGAGGTTGCGGCAGAGCACTTGAGGAAATGGATATTTTGGGGATGGTTTTTACAGAAGACTGATAGATATATGCGTATAAAACCCATCGTAGGTCAGTTTATTTTTTTGCTGGTGCTCAGCGTAGGGTTAATGTTTCTGGACCAATTTTTCCACGGCCGAAACTGGCTCAAAAATACATTTTCCTCAATATCGAAGCCAGTTTACAGACTCGTTGATTTTCCGAGCCAGACAAGTGACTGGTTGATCGACTGGTTCAATGATCGACGTGAACTAACGCAATCCCTGGAGCAACTTGAGCTTGAAAACGCTATTTTAAAAGTTAAATTGCAGCGACTGCAGGCAGAAATTCGTTCACAGAATAAACTGCAGTCATTTATGCGATCTACACAGAACATTGCCGACGAAATTCTTGCGGCAGATATCCTTAATGTAAACCTCGAACGGCATGCGCAGCGAATCATTCTCAATAAAGGTCAAAGTGATAATGTCTATCTGGGCCAACCTGTTGTTGACGATTTCGGCATTGTCGGACAGATAACAGATCTGTCAGTCGCTCACAGCATAGTCACACTTATTACTGACGCAAGCCAATCAACACCGGTCATGGTCAAACGAAATGGATTGCGTGCGCTGGTGAATGGAACGGGTCACTTAGAAAAGCTTGACGTTAAGTATCAGGGAGCGGAGGCGGATATCAAAGTCGGCGATCATCTGCTGAGTTCAGGCATTGGTTATCGTTTCCCGCCAGGTTACCCGGTCGCTGTGGTGGATGATATTCAAAGCGATAACAACGAGTCATTCTTACAAATTACAGCCAGACCCCTGGCGCAGCTTAATCACGGTAAACAACTGCTTCTGATCTGGCCTAAAACGCTGCAGCGAACGCCAAATCCGCACGTGGATTCGGTACTCGAATCAATTTCAATGACAGATGGCGCCAACCCATGAATAGTCAGCATTATGTTCCGCAGCCGGGCTGGCCTATCCATTTGAGTTTAGTTCTCGCATTACTGTCCGGTTTACTCCCGGTAAAGGAGAGTATCGCGGAGTTCATGCCAAATCTGGTTTTGCTTGTTATAGTCTACTGGGCGCTATACCGGCCAGAATCGGTCGGCTTAGGTTGGGCATGGCTCATCGGGCTTGTACAGGACTTAATCATGGCAAACCTGATCGGACATCACGCCCTGGTTTACGTGACGGTGGTATTTTTGATAAAGTATGCTTTAGTTAAAAATAAAAATTACGCTTTCTTTGACTACATGTCCTGGCTGATTGCCTTTGTCATTCTGGACCTTCTGTTCGCCATAGTACTGAACTGGTCTGTTCAGCAGATTTCGCCTCAGTGGTCACTAGTCTATTCTGTTCTGGGCAGCATACTGATCTGGCCATGGCTGTATGCGCTGCTGAGCATTGTTGAAGCGCTCGCAGCCCAAATTCAAAACTAAATCTGTGCAATATGCCAAGCCGTTTTAGTATTCGTAATTACCTTTTAGATACCAGGTTAATCACCGCGCGTCTGGTATGGATCAGCCTTTTCATGCTGGTGATGGTTTTTGTGTTAATTGCCAGAGTGGTTTATTTGCAGGTGGTTAATCATGACCGGTTCACAACCATGTCTCAGGATAATCGCATTCAGCTTGCGATAATCCCGCCGGTCCGCGGAAATATCTATGATCGCAAGGGTCGGTTAATCGCAATGAACAGGCCTGTTTACAATCTTGAGGTAATTCCTGCCGAGGTAGAAGATTTCGAGCAGATGTTTAACAGCCTGAGGCAAATCGTAAGCCTGACCGATAGTCAGATTAAAAAATTTCAGCGGATCAGGCGGCAATATTCGCGTTACGATGCGGTGCTTCTCAAATCCGGATTGGGCGAAGCTGAGATGGCCAGATTTGCTGTCAATCAAATTCGGTTTCCGGGTGTATCTATAAGAGGCAAACTATCAAGATACTATACGAACGGCAGCTCCACCGCTCATTTTATCGGCTATGTTGGCCGTATCAGTGACAGTGATCTCAAGCGTGTCGACCAGGCTGCCTATCGCGGGATGCACTATATCGGCAAGCTGGGAATTGAGGCCAGCCACGAAGAATCGTTAAAAGGCACTATAGGATTTGAACATATTGAGACTAATGCCCATGGTCAGACCATGCGCGTGATCTCGAGAACGCCTGCTGTTGCAGGCAGGGATTTACATCTATCTGTTGATCTGGCACTCCAAAAGGCTGCTATGCGCGTGTTGGGCAATGAAAAAGGTGCCATTGTTGCGATTGAACCTGCAACAGGTGATGTACTGGCATTTGCCAGTATGCCGACCTACGATGCAAATTTATTCGTGAATGGAATTGATCACGCAAGCTATGCAAGGCTCAGGGAAGATGACGATAAACCGCTAATCAACCGCGCCTTTAACGGGCGTTATGCACCGGGCTCAACAATAAAAGGACTGGTTGGGCTGGCCATGTTGAATCAGGGCATTGATGCCGGTCAGAAGGTTTTTTGCCGGGGCTGGTTCAGTTTTCCGAACAGCGAACACAAATATCGCTGCTGGCGGCGTGGCGGCCACGGGTCAATGAATTTGGCCAGCGCTATAGAGCAATCATGTGATGTCTTTTTCTATCAGATATCACTGGCGCTGGGCATTGACGGCATTCATGATTATCTGGACCACTATGGATTAGGTCGCCAAACCGGGATCGATCTCAATAACGAACCCACTGCACTGGTGCCATCGAAAAGCTGGAAAAAAAGGGTAAAGGGGAGTTCATGGTACCGTGGAGAAACGATTATTTCGGCAATCGGGCAGGGATATATGCTGGCGACACCGCTGCAACTTGCCGTGGCCACGGCAACCATCGCAAATCGCGGAAACTATATTACGCCACGAATGGTCATAGGGTATGGCAATCCGGGTGATCATGCGGGTTACCAGGCGTTGAATATTGCTGAACCCGTAACACACAGCCAACCTGCTGAACAATTTCAGGAGGTTATTGATGCAATGACCGCCGTTGTTCATGGCAAGCGCGGAACCGCGAGAAAAATTGGCAATACAGCCGGCTATAAGATTGCAGGTAAAACGGGCACTTCGCAGGTGATTGGAATAGCACAGAATAAACGCTATGATGCAGCAAATCTGCCCAAAAAATACCATGATCACGCCTTGTTTATTGCTTTTGCACCGGTAGATGACCCTCAGATCGCGGTCGCTGTTGTCGTTGAAAACGGGGGCGGCGGTAGTAAAACAGCTGCACCAATGGCCAGAAAAGTAATGGATTTTTATTTTGAGAACCGTAATCTGCCCGGTGATTATGATCAATTCTATGTATTGAATAATGCCTTCGTCAAAGAAATTTAATGATCCAGCTGAGGTTTTCCCGCATATACATCGACTGGCCGCTTTTTTATAGTTTAATTATATTGATTGCTGTTGGGTTAATGGTCATCTACAGTGCCAGCAATCAAAATATTGACATGATTATTCGTCAGCTGGTGAGGATTGTCATTGCACTGGCTGCGCTGCTGTTATTCGCTCAAATAGAACCGAATACGCTATACAGATGGTCACCGTATATCTATGCGTTCGGTCTGCTGCTGCTGGTATTGGTTCTGTTTTTTGGTGTAACAGGAAAAGGCGCTCAACGTTGGCTGAATATCGGCATTTTCAAAATACAACCATCAGAAATAATGAAGTTGGCAGTACCCATGATGACCGCATGGATATTGGTCAGGTTCTCTTTTCCGGCAAATTTCAAAAGTATTACTCTGGCATTAATCATTATCATTATTCCCAGTGCCATGGTCATCATTCAGCCAGATCTGGGAACAGCAATATTGATTGCCGCATCAGGATTAATCGTGTTATTCCTGGCAGCAGTTTCATGGAAGCTGATCTTTGTGAGTTTTGGCCTGATTGCTGCGGTTGCTCCTTTTATTTGGACTAACCTGCATGGCTATCAACAAGATAGAATTTTGACTTTATTCGATCCCTGGTCTGATCCCCTGGGTGCCGGATACCATACTATTCAGTCCATAATTGCGATAGGTTCCGGCGGCATGTACGGAAAGGGCTGGCTGAACGGAACGCAATCAAGGCTTGATTTTATTCCCGAGCAAAGCACCGATTTTATATTCTCAGTATTTGCAGAAGAATTCGGACTGGTCGGCGTGTTACTACTGCTGGGACTGTATATGTTCATTATTATAAGATGTTTGAAAATTTCATTAACCGTACAGCATACTTACTCTAGATTACTTGCAGGAAGTCTGGCAACCACTTTTTTTTGCTATATGTTTGTGAATATTGGCATGGTTTCGGGTATTCTTCCTATTGTTGGCGTACCGCTGCCGCTAATCAGTTATGGAGGAACATCAATGGTGACCTTAATGGCCGCATTCGGTGTGTTAATGAGCATTTCATCACATAAAAAACTAATGCATTGATCGGATGAAGCGATTTTTGAAAAAATCAATCCTGATTCTGGTATCTACACACTTCATGATACCCGTCAGTTTTGGCCTGGATTTAGAAATGTACCCGCAAATAAAAAAAATCAGTGACCAGCTGGTTAAGGAGGGCATTTACGGTAATGAGGAAATTGAAGCTATTTTTGCCGATGTTGAATTAAATCCCGGCGTTGTCGAGGCTTTCAAGAAACCGGCAGAAAAATTATCCTGGGCAAAATACAAGAATCTGTTTATCACTAAAAAAACGATCAAGAATGGCGTGAGATTCTGGAGAGAACACCAGCAGTTATTAACAAAAGCCAGCACTCAGTTTGGCGTTCCTGAAGAGATAATCGTCGCCATACTGGGCGTTGAGACCCGTTTTGGCAAATCCATGGGCTCTCACGCGGTGATCAATAGTCTGTCCACGCTTTCTGTTGATTTTGAACGTCGAAAAGAATTTTTTCAGTCAGAGCTTTCAAGTTTTCTCAAATTGGTAAAATCAGATGGCATCGATCCGTTGAACACGCTTGGCTCATACGCCGGAGCAATGGGTATTCCGCAGTTCATTGCAAGCAGTTACCAGGCTTATGCGGTTGATTATGATAACGATGGTCAACGTGATTTGATAAATTCATATGCCGATGCCATTGGCAGTGTGGCAAATTACTTTAAGCGGCATAACTGGATCAAAAATGCACCCGTAAAAACCGGAATAAAAACAATCGATACCCGGCAATACAGTGCATTCAAGCAAACATCGAAATCGGCGCAGCATACCGTTGCAAAAATATTAAAGTCGGGCGTTATAATAGAGGGTAATTTTAACGGCAACATTGCGGCCGATATTATTGAATTAAACGCTGAAGATGGGAAAGTATATGAGTTGGTATTTGAAAACTTCTATGTTATCAAACGCTACAATCAAAGTAATCTTTATGCTATGGCCGTTGCAGAGCTCAGTGAAGCGATAAAAAACAAGAGAAATTTATGAGTCATCGAATATTATCAGCTCAGATAATGGTGTTCCTGTTGTTGGGTACAATTCTGACGGGATGCGCGCCAATATCAAACGATGAAGCCTCTTCCGGTGCGCAGCCCCAGAGGCTGATCCCAAAATCTGAGGAATTGAGTAAAACCGGCAATAATCCCTATGTTGTTGACGGAATTTTATATACGCCACTTGTTGAGCTGGACAATTTCTCACAGAAGGGGCGGGCATCGTGGTACGGTAAAAAGTTTCATGGTAAAAAAACCTCAAGCGGTGAGATCTACAATATGTATGAATTTTCTGCCGCGCATAAAACCCTGCCAATTCCAAGCTATGTAGAGGTAACCAACCTTGCGAATAATAAATCACTTATTGTCCGCGTTAATGATCGTGGTCCATTCATCGGTACCCGAATTCTTGATTTATCCTATGCAGCGGCAAAGGAACTTGGTTTTGTATCGCAGGGAACTACACAAATCAAACTTGAGTTGATCTCAAAAATTCTACGCCGTAGTGAAGAATCATTGTCCCGCGGGCAGGTTTATCTTCAGACGGGTGTTTACTCGCAGCAGCAAAACGCCCTGCAAGCAAAACTTCGACTCGAATCGGAAGGTTACAGTGTTAAAGTAGATAATTCTGATGACAGTCTCTACAAAGTTAAAGTTGGACCATTCACCACAGCTGTGATTGCATTTAATGAGAAACCAGGTCTGGAGCGTATCCTGCATCAACCAGTGATGCTTGTTACCGAGCAATGAACCGAGCAATAATTCGAGGCAGGGTTTCTGTATGCAAGCTGTTAGTCGTGGTCATTTTAACCGCATTAGGAACTATTGATTATTGCCTGGCAATCAACACAATCCCGGACAACTTAAAATCAACCGTTACGCCGCCAAAACCTGAAGCAGTCTCATGGATGCTTGTTGAGCAAAGCACCGGCTGGGTCCTTGCAGAGCATAATGCAGACAAGCGAATCGCACCTGCAAGCCTGAGCAAAATCATGACCTCATACGTTGTATTTGAAGCTTTAAAAAATGGCACCATTGGTCTTGATGACAAAGTCAGAATCAGTGAAAAGGCATGGCGCACCATCGGTTCCAGAATGTTCGTGGATGTAGACACTAATGTAACTATAGAAGATTTGATTAAAGGGCTGGTCATTCAGTCCGGCAATGATGCATCCGTCGCGCTAGCCGAGTATGTCGCCGGTGATGTTGACAGTTTTTCCAGTCTGATGAACCAGACAGCAAAAAAATTAGGTATGACTAACTCGAATTTTACCAATCCAAATGGTTTGCCAGATACCGACCACTATACAACCGCACGAGATTTGTTAGCCCTCACAACACGCATGATAGCGGATTTCCCGGGATATTATGAATGGTACAAAGTAAAAGAGTTTACCTACAATAACATTACTCAAAAGAACCGTAACCGTCTGTTGTGGCTTGATGAAAATACAGATGGTGTAAAAACCGGCCATACGCAGGAAGCCGGTTACTGTTTGGTGGGATCAGCTGTTGAGGATGGGATGCGATTGACGGCTATTGTCACGGGTGCGGATAGTGATCGTACACGCACGCGCGCGGTCGAATCGCTATTGCGATTCGGGTTCAATTATTATGAATATGTTCCAGTCTATCAGAAAGGGGATGCTGTCGCTGATATACCGGTTTACAAAGGTCTAACAAAAACCGCTGCCGCTACGATCACTGAAAATGTCAGCGTGATCGTTCCCAAAGGCAAGTC
>JAHEKD010000091.1 GCA_024638545.1 Gammaproteobacteria bacterium | reverse complement strand
ATATCACAGCGATATGCAGCCTGTTTTTCCTCGAACGTCTGACCCGAATAAATCACGCCCACGGTTAACCCAAGCTGCTCAAAAACCTTACCCATCCAGCCTGAATCCCTTCTAGCCAGATAATCATTGACGGTGACGATATGCACTGAATTCTCAGTCAAAGCGTTGAGGTAGGCCGGCAATGTCGCCACCAGGGTTTTACCTTCACCGGTTCTCATTTCTGCAATTTTACCTTCATGTAAAACGATGCCACCTATCAGCTGCATATCAAAATGTCGCAAACCCAGGGCACGCTTGGAGGCTTCGCGGGTCAGTGCAAAGGCTTCAACCATCAATGAATCCAGTGACGCACCGTCTTCGATGCGTTGTTTAAATTCGGACGTTTTTGTTTTCAGTGCATCATCGTCAAGTCCTTCATATTCATTCTCAAGGGCATTAATCTGTGAGACAGTCCTGCCCATCTGATTTACAAGGCGCTGATTACGACTGCCAAATACTTTTGTTAATACTGATCCGAACATGGCCTGAAACTTAATATTAATAATTTAATAATTGAGCATTATATGGGGTTAAGCACGGTTAAAACAATTTTAATCGAGGTTATTATTAAAATTTTGCGCGCCGGCAATAAATACCCCGGAAAATACAAATTGAATTATACGGGGCTTGATTTCAGGTAAAATTAGATTGAGGTCACACATGCCAAATCATAAATTCAGATCGATATCCAACATTGTCGCTGAAGTCGTAAGCAAGCATTTGCCATCAGGCGATATCGATGCGCTGTCAAAGCAGTTGGACAGGATTAACAAATGCTGGCCCAGCTGCTGCAGTGAATTACTGAGTCAGAATGTCAAACCGGTCAGGTTAGATGAAAACGTGCTGATTCTAGAGACCCATAGCCCGGTCTGGGCTAACAAAATGCGCTATTCGACAAAATTGACGCTGGTCAGGTTAAACCAGCTTGGTTTTAATCAGATTGATACGCTTAAAGTGAAAATAAATCCGCGGCTTTGCAGGGAAAACCGGTAAATTCAGCTCTACACGGTGGCACTGTTTACGAGCGGCTATTGTGCGAATTGAAGCGCCTGGGTAAACATGATTGGTGCTTTTTCCGTGTCGTCAAAAGACACCAGTTCCCATGCTGATTCATCTGCGACAAGCGTCCGCAAAATCTGATTATTCAAGGCATGCCCTGATTTATGTGCCGTAAATTCACCTATCATGGGGTGCCCGAGCAAATACAGATCGCCAATAGCGTCAAGAACTTTGTGTTTTACAAATTCGTCGCCATAGCGAAGACCCTCCTCGTTAACGATATTGAAGTCATTCAGAACAATGGCATTGTCAAGACTGCCACCCTGTGCCAGGCCGGCTTTGCGCATTTCCTCAAGGTCACGCATAAACCCAAAGGTGCGGGCCCGACTGACCTCTTTCACAAATGATGACGATGAAAAATCAATGCTGGCATCTTGTTTCGAATTCACAAAAATAGGATGGTCAAAGTTAATCGTGAACGTCACTTTGAAGCCCTCGAAAGGATCGAAACGTGCCCACTTGTCACCATTTTTCACTTCAACGGATTTTATGACCCGAAGAAACTTTTTAGCCCTGTTCTGCTCCTCAATTCCCGCCGATTGCATTAAGAACACGAAAGGCGCCGCGCTGCCGTCCATGATCGGAACTTCGGCAGCGGTCAAATCAACGTATGCATTGTCGATTCCCAGCCCTGCAAATGCGGCCATCAGATGCTCAACCGTAGAGACCTTGACACCGTTCATTTCCACACTTGTCGATAAACGCGTATCGCCTACATGCTGTGGATCAGCCGATATTTCTACAACCGGGTCCAGGTCAACCCGGCGGAAGATAATACCTGTATTCGCAGGTGCCGGTCTGAGTGTTAAATAAACTTTATCACCTGTATGCAGACCGACACCCGTTGCCCGTATGACACTTTTCAGAGTTCGTTGTTTAATCATAGTAACATCGTAGTCAGATTAAAATCTGAAGGCTGGTCAAAGACCACATACATTGAGATAACATCCGGAAATGCTACACCATGTTGGCAATATTGTGTATCTTTTTCCCCAAGCCTTCACTATTCAACTCATTTTATGCCCTAACTAATCCGCCTGGCGCCTTAGAAAAGTCGGGATATCGAGTTCATCCATGTGCTCTGTATCTTTACCCGCCAACGCATTCGCCCCTGAAAACATGGGTTGACGAGCTCGCTTGCGCGCCGGCATCATTCTGTCGGTATCGGATTCCACTTCTCGCAGGAATACAGGTTCTGAATTATCACGCTCCATTTCACGTGACTGTGGCCGCACCGGTGCTCGGGAACGGTTTTCAGCCCGTCCGAACTTGCGATTGCCGATGCCCGTCGCAACAATTGTCACACGCAGCGTATCATCCATGTCCGCATCAATGGCGGTGCCAACAACAACTGTCGCGTCATCTGAAGCGTACTCCTGGATAATCTGACCAACGGCATCAAACTCGCCAATTTCAAGATCAAGTCCGGCAGTAACGTTAACCAGGACACCCCTAGCACCGGATATGTCAACATCCTCGAGGAACGGGCTGGAAATGGCTGCACGCGCTGCGTCAACAGCCCGGTCGTCGCCCGAAGACATTGACGAACCCATCATCGCCATACCCATTTCCGACATTACTGTTTTAACATCAGCAAAGTCAACATTGATCAAGCCGGGCTGGGTGATTAATTCTGAAATGCCCTGTACCGCGTTATACAAAACATCATTTGCCTTGGCGAAGGCATCGGTTAATTTGGCTTGCTTGCCCAGCACGGTCAGAATTTTCTCATTCGGGATTGTGATCAACGAATCTACAGATTCGGCGAGCTCGCAAATGCCTTTATCCGCGATCATGGCACGTTTCCGCCCTTCAAAAGGAAATGGACGCGTAACGACTGCAACCGTCAAGATGCCTTTCTCCTTGGCCACCTCTGCAATGATTGGTGCCGCACCGGTTCCGGTACCGCCACCCATACCGGCAGTGATAAACACCATATCGGCGTTTCCGAGCGCATCTGAGATCGCCTCTTTGTCCTCATGCGCAGCCTGCTGGCCGACCTCCGGATTTGATCCCGCACCCAGGCCCTTTGTCAAGCCGGCACCAAGTTGAATTTTGGTCTCGGCAGAAGAGCGTGATAAAACCTGAGCGTCTGTATTTGCGTTTATAAATTCCACGCCATCCAATCCTGAATTAACCATATGCTCAAGCGCATTACCACCGCCACCACCGATACCGATGACTTTGATGACCGCCTGTTGGTCTATAGTATCCAATACTTCAAACATAAGTGCCTCCGTTAAGCAATAAAATAATAATAAAATTAATGTGAATTAAAAACTTCCCTGAAACCAACCTTTCATCCTTTCCCAAACTGATTTAAAACTTGATGGTGACTTGGTTTTCTCCCTGGTCACCGAACTACGATTGTTGTAACCGAATTGAATCAATCCCACACCCGTTGAATAAATAGGATTGCGCACAACTTCACTTAAGCCCCCGATATACTGCGGCATACCCAGGCGAACCGGCGCATGGAATACTTCCTCCGCCAGTTCAACCATGCCTTCCATTTTCGAAGTCCCGCCTGTGAGCACAATGCCCGAACTGATCAGGTCCTCAAAACCGCTGCGTCTGAGTTCTGCCTGTGCCAGGCTGAATAACTCTTCCACTCGCGGTTCGATCACCTCCGCCAGCAACTGCCGGGTCAACTGTTGAGCCGGCCGATCACCGATACTCGGTGTTTCAATCAGATCATTAGGGCCGGACAAGCGGGTCAGCGTGCATCCGTATTTCTTTTTTATTTCTTCCGCGGCCTGAGTGGGTGTTCGCAGGGCGACCGCAATGTCGTTGGTGATTTGATCACCGGCAATGGGGATAACGGCAGTATGACGAATTGCACCATCGATAAACACCGCCATGTCCGTCGTGCCGCCACCTATGTCAATCAGGCAAACACCCAGTTCACGCTCATCATCCGTGAGCACGGCCTGGCTGGATGCCAGCGGCTCAAGAATGATGTCATCGACTTCCAGGCCGACTCGGCGAATGCATTTAATAACATTCTGGGCCGCGCTGACCGCACCGGTTATAATGTGCACCTTAGCTTCCAGCCGAACCCCACTCATTCCAATGGGTTCACGTATGCCTTCTTGTCCGTCAATAATGAAATCCTGAGGCAGGATATGCAGAATTTTTTGATCATTCGGTATCGCCAGCGCCTGAGCGGCTTCGATGACGCGTTCAATATCATTGTGCTGCACCTCACTATCACGTATCGCAACAACGCCATGCGAATTAAAGCTGTTGATATGCGCACCTGCAATACCTGCAAATACAGAATATATCTGACAGCCGGCCATTAACTCGGCCTCTTCGATTGCTCGCTGAATCGACTGAACCGTAGATTCTATATTGGAGACCACGCCCTTTTTCATGCCTCTTGCAGGGTGATGACCAACACCAATAATTTCAATATCGCCTGCCGGAGATATCTCAGCAACAATTGCCAATACCTTGGAAGTTCCAATATCAAGTCCAACAATTAGATTACTTTCTGTTTTCTTAATCATTAATCAAACCTTTTTCAAATCTTCTGATCAACCGTTAAGGCAAAATTTAAAAATTCCTGCGGTAATTCATCGTCCCGCCAACGGACTGCAAATCCGTTTGGATATCGCAAGTCAACCGTTTTCACTTTAAGAACCTGGTCATTAAATGCATCCGGAAATGCGTTGGAGAAGCGCAACAGCCGCTGTTCAACATCATCTTTGCCAAGCTGCAGAGTCAGAAAAAACGGCTTAATTCGCTGCCAGTCAAGCAGCGGCACCGGTTGATTTTTCTCCTCAAAAAACGACATCAGGGCCGCCTGGGTGAGTTGCTTTTGCTGGTCTCGTGATAATTTGACTGTTGCTTCATAGGCATATCGAGGCGTCAATACCAGAGATTCGAGCTCAAGATTTTCTTTGGCCAGCACCGCTTTCCACTCCCGATACTGCCTGAGGACCTGCTTCTGTGTGCCTTGCGGGCCATCAAGGTAGGGCAAATTCTCCAGATTGATAAAGTTTTTGACGTTAAACGACTGCGCCCTGTAGTTCAGGTATCCGTTTTTGCCCCAGTGCGCAACCGGTTTTTGTTCTGTCAAACGTATGTGTATGGAGCGCGGCCACTGGCGCCTTACAGATACCTGATCAACCCAGTCAATTGCCTCTACTTTTTGCTCCACTTTTTTAAGATCAACAGCAAAATAGTTGTTTTGAATCAAGGGTAAAACCTCTGCTCGAATTTTTTGTGGAGTTAGATGCTCCAGCTCTGCAATAATGCTTAGCTCTTCAATTTCAAAACTGTCCGGGCTGAATATTTGGTCAACAGTGATGATGATAATGGAAATCAATAACAACAGGCTTGCCAGAACAATGACGGAGCGCTTAATTTCGAAATCCTGTCTGCTCTGTTCCTCTTCGATCCTGTCCGAGACGGGTTTGGATGTTTTCACCTTGTGCGGCGCAATCGAAATTCTTGGATCAATCTCGGGCGCCAGCGAATCCGGACGACCTAAAACAGGTTCAACGCGGTTATTCTGGCGGGACCGTTTCAGGCTCATAACTGTACCCCCTGCGTGGACCCAGCAGCCTGAAATTCTGCTGCCAGTCGGCTGATATTACCGGCACCAAGCATCAATACCACGTCATGATCAATTACAACCCTGTCTATCATTTCCGGTAACTGGGCAAGTTCTTCCACAAAAAGTGGATCTGTTATTCCCCTCGCCCGGATGGACCGGCACAATGCCCGTCCATCGGCGCCGCTGATCGGTGTTTCACCGGCCGCATAAACTTCGGTGATGATCAACGGCTGCTGAGATTCAAGCGCGACGCAAAAGTCATCGAGTAAATCACGGGTTCGAGAATACCGATGTGGCTGAAAGATCACAACAATTCGCCTTTGCTTCCAGGCATCACGCGCGGCTGCAAGAGTGGCCTGCAGTTCCCGCGGATGATGAGCGTAATCGTCAATCAGTGTAAATGTGCCGTTTGCAGCTTGAATCTGGCCTCTGTTTTGAAAGCGCCGACCTATCCCCTGGAATTCGTCCAGCGCCGTACAAATTCGGTTCATGGCAACTCCAAGTTGGTCTGCAACGACGATGGCGGCGAGCGCGTTCAGAACGTTGTGTTTACCCGGCATGGCCAGGCTCATCTGATAGCGCTTCGAGCCTGGCAGACTGACGGCAAATGATGTAGTTAAGCCATTTTGACTGATTTCACTAACCCGGTAATCCGCATCCTCGCTTTCTCCATAAGTTATTACGGGTTTCTGGATTTGGTCACGAATTTCCGCTATCACCGGATCATCAATACACAATACAGCCAATCCATAAAATGGCAAATTATGTAAAAATTCTATAAAGGTCTTTTTTAAATTTGCAAAGTCACCCTGGTAGGTTTCCATATGATCCGCATCTATATTGGTAACGACAGCGATTCTTGGCTGCAAGTGTAAAAATGAGGCATCGCTCTCATCCGCTTCGGCGACCAGATATTTTCCTCTTCCAAGCCGTGAGTTGCTGTTTACGCTGTTAACCTGACCACCGACAATAAAGGTTGGATCCAGATTGCCGTAGGCTAATACCTGCGCAATTAAACTGGTTGTAGTGGTTTTTCCGTGTGTGCCCGCAATCGCAATGCCTTCTTCACTGAAACGCATCAGCTCTCCAAGCATTTCAGCCCTGGGCACAATTGGAATATGCATCTCCCTGGCGGCAATGATTTCCGGATTGGAATCACTGACTGCACTCGATACCACAACCACATCACAGCCATCGATGTTGTTTGGATCATGACCAATGTTAACCGCTGCGCCTGAGGCAATGAGCCTGTCAATCACAGGCCCTGGCGCCAGATCAGATCCGCTTACCTGGTAGTTCTGATTTAACAGAACTTCGGCAATGCCGCTCATGCCGCTACCGCCAATTCCTACGAAATGAATATGCTTTACATGATCACGCATATAACACCTGTCGGCAGATTTCAGCTGCTTTAATGGTGGCATCAATTTTTGCCAGGTTGCGGGAATTTTGCGCCATGCGCTCAAGTTGTGACCGGTCCTTTAAAAGCACAGTCAGCTCAGTTGCCAGCGTCTTCGGTTCTAAATCCGCATGGGGCAATAGTCTGGCTGCCTGATTTTTCACCAGATAAGATGCGTTAAACATCTGGTGGTCACCGGCAGCAAACGGATAAGGCACAATCAGAGCCGGCAGTCCCACGGTGGTTATTTCTGCTATCGTCATGGCACCTGCCCGGCAAATTATCAGGTCTGCCCATGCATAATGCTCAGCCATGTCGTCCAGGTATTCACGCACATCTGCGGCAACACCGTTGTCACGATAATTCTGTGCAACCGCTTCACTTCGACCTCGCCCGGTTTGATGTCGTATCTGAGGTCGCAATGATTCATCAATCAGCAAAACTGCCCGGGGAACTGTTTCATTAAAACTCGCTGCACCCTGGCTGCCGCCAATGATCAACAAATTTAACCTGTCAGATTGGCGGATTTTTTCCTCGCCGTGTAGTCGAATGATGGTCTCCCGAACAGGGTTACCGACGACCAGTGAATTTTTTGGCAGGCCCCTGGTATCCGGGAATGCACACATCACCCTGGTTGCAATTAACGCCAGCACTTTGTTAGTTAGACCTGCGACGGCATTCGCCTCATGCAGTATTAATGGCTTGCGCATGAGTCTGCCGGCGATACCGCCCGGCCCTGCCACGAATCCGCCCATACTCAGCAGGGCATCTGGTTTTCGGCGTTTAAATACTGATAGAGACTGGATAACAGCACGGCTTAACTGCAACGGCATTGTTAACCAGCGAACAAGGCCGGTACCCCTGACGCCTTTAATATTTATCCACTCAATTTCGATTCCCTGTTCAGGTACAACTTTCGCCTCAAGTCCCTCGCGTGTACCCAGCCAGACGACGCCGACGCCGTTTTCCTTAAGTCTTTTGGCAATTGCCAATGCGGGATAGACATGGCCTCCCGTGCCTCCCGCCATGACAATCAGCAGCTTCATTGGTCACCACCCGGCTTTTGCCTAACTTCTCTGTCGATTGCAAACAGCACGCCCATAAGTAAACAGTTTGCAACCAGTGAACTGCCGCCGTAGCTCATGAACGGTAATGTCAGTCCCTTGGTTGGCATTACCCCGAG
>JAHEKD010000090.1 GCA_024638545.1 Gammaproteobacteria bacterium | reverse complement strand
TGACCGAACGTTACGGTGATTTTGTGCTCTATCGCCCGCCGTTTAAATCCAGCACGCTTCTGTTGTGGCTGGGTCCGGCAATTTTTCTCATATTGGGCCTGGCTATCGTTATAAATTATATTAAAAGAAGTAAGGCCCAGACATTTAATCCAACGCCTCAGGAGCGCGAAAAAGTTCGCAGGCTGCTGGATCAGTAATACAGATTGGACAGGCGGGAAGCGTGAAACTTGTTTATATTCAAAGCGAAGTCTGAAATCGAGTGTCAAATAATCACCGTGTGTATTTGAATAATTGATCCAACAAAACAATAAAACACTTTTCCTGTTTAAAAGCCGACAATAGCAGCATGTTTATAGCCATCATTTTAGTTTTGATTATTATTGCCTTGTTTTTTGTCAATGTGCCGCTGCTAAAACAAACTCAGCCTCAAGAAGCCGGATCAGCCGGCGACCGCGAGGCCCTTAATCTACAGGCAACCCGCCAGCAGATTAAAGATATTGAAAAGGATGTCGAAAACGACCTTATCGCAGATGATCAGTTAAACTCGATTCGGACCGAGGCTGAAAATACGCTGCTGCTGGAAATGCAGGCAAAAGCTGAACCTGTACGAGCCGTCATATCAGCACGTTTTTATCGCCTGACAGCGCTGGGTTTGTCAATTTTTATCCCGGTGTGTGCACTATTGGTTTATCTGAGCGTCGGTACGCCCGCAGCGCTGCTGCAAACCGCCGAGGAATCATCACAGCCATCCATGGAAGAGCTGATTTCCAGACTGGAACAGCGACTCGCCGAAAATCCGGGCGACCAGGAGGGTTGGCTTGTTCTGGCACAAACCAATATGATGTTGCAGCGTTTTGACCAGGCGGCTAATGCAATGGAAAAGCTCTATCAGCTTGCTACCGATTCACCTGACGTACTGGCGCGTTATGCTGATACGCTAACCATGGCAAATGGCGGACGCTTTACAGACAAGGCCGGCGAGCTGATTGAAAAAGCACTGACGCTTGATCCAACTCATGTACACGGATTATGGCTGGCCGGCGCCAGGGCATTTCAGGCCAATGATTTTGATACAGCCGTGAGATTGTTTCAAAAAGCCAGATTGAACATCAATGACCCTGAAAACCTTGCCCAGATTGACGAGCTTATCAAGGCGGCACGGGAAAAAGCAGGCGCTAACCTCCAGGCATCACCAACGGCGGCGCCTGCGGCGGTAAACGTCACCGTCGAGCTGTCTGAGGAACTAAAGGATGATATCAATAACCGGCAAACTGTCTTTGTTTTTGCAAAAGCGGCAAGCGGTCCGCCCATGCCACTGGCTGTGAGCAGGCATTCCGTCAATGAGCTGCCGCTTGAGGTCACGCTGAATGATTCCATGGCGATGATGCCTGATCTGGCACTGTCTTCATTTGATGAGGTTGTGATTTCAGCAAGGATATCAAGCTCGGGCCAGGCGCAGGCGCAAGCGGGTGATCTGCAGGGTGAATCAGCTGTGATCAACCCGCAAACAATTGATCATGTGAAGATAACGATAAACAGCGTTGTTGATTAAATCGCTTTTTGATCAAATCTGTATTGATAAATGAAAGGATCAGCTGATTATGACAGGCGTTGAATCCTGGTTAATCGTGAGCATAGTGATGCTGATAGCAGGTACTGTAAAAGGTATCGCCGGCCTGGGATTGCCGACGATTGCCGTTTCATTGATGGTGTTTTTCTTCGATGCCCATCAGGCACTGGGGCTAATTGTGTTACCGCTATTATTCAGTAATTTGCTGCAGGCCTGGCAATCCGGGCAGTTTCGCTGGGTAATTTCGAATTTCTGGCCTTATCTGACGGCTATCGGCATCGCTATATTTATTGCCTCAAGATATGCCTCCCAGGTGAACGAGCGTGTGATCTATTTACTGATCACTGTTGGCATATTCCTTTTTTTAATCTCTCAAAAAAAGCTGCCAAGAATCCATTTGACCAGCAAAAGCCATATTTTTTCTGCAGGTTTAGCCGGCACACTGGCAGGCATACTGGGCGGTCTGACGACAGTGTGGGGACCGCCAACGATTATTTATCTGCGCATGCTGGGGCTGGAAAAAGAGCAGTTCGTTCGGGCCACCGGCTGGATGTTTTTAATTGGCAGTTTGCCGTTAACGGCGGGTTACTGGATCGGAGGCATCCTCACCGCTGAACTGATTCCCGCAGGCCTTGTGGGCAGTATCATGGCTATGTGTGGCGTTGTTCTGGGCAAACATTTTCGCTCAGGGATATCCGAAAAGCACTTTGTCATCATTATTGATGTCATACTTGGATTAATGGCCTTAAACCTGTTGAGAAAGTCACTAGGATTTTAATGTAAAAACCGGCCATCGGGCTTTTACCGGTATTAGCCCGCATTTCTCACCGGACTACTGCGACGGTTCCTTGCCACGCCCTGTGGGCTTTTTACTCGGTCAGGGTCCTCGACATCGTGTCAACGATGCCTGCGGGCCCTTGTGCCGGCACATATGCTGATAACATAATGCCGGCCTTTGGTCGTAAAACCCATACAGGACGCAACCTTTAACCGTCTCGCTACGAAGTCCGGTGAGAAATGCGGGTTGATATGCTGATAATATAAGCGGCCAGCAGCTTACATCAGCGGTGAAATCAAGCGGGCCTGAAAAAAGCGTTTCTATCTGTCTGCGAATTTCATCCAGCGTCACTCCCCCTGTACAGAGGGTTGGCATTGGTTTTGGAATCATTGTCGCTGCAGGCGCCGGCCTGATTTTCACGAATACGCTGCAGCCGTTTCGATGCATAGGGATGGGTAATAAAAATTTGGGTCAGTCGGCTCTCGTCGTCAGAGTGCATGCGTTCAAACAGGACGAATAACTCCTCTGCGCCACAACCGTGACCGTAAAGCCTGTTAATCCAATCATAACCGTCAGCATCAGCACGGGCTTCGTGGTCTCGCGTATATTTAAGTGTCGTCAGCGTCTCACCCGACCCTACGAAACGCCTTATAAGCGCATTATCTGATGAACCAAAAATCGCGGAAAGGGCGATAGCTGTTGAGAGCCCCCGGCCCAGCGCTTTAATTGGATCTCGATTGACAATGTGCGCAATTTCATGCGCCATGACCATTGCCAGCGCCTGTTCGGATTTGAGTTTTTCCACCAGGCCTTTGAAAAAAAAGACGTTACCGCCCAAGGTTGCGTAAGCATTGACAGTGTCTTGATCTGAATAGTGCAGCCGAATTCTGATCTCGTCTGAAGCACCTGTCTGGGCAAGTATCCGATCCGCAAGATCCTGAAGATAGGACTGCTGTTTTGAAGGTACAATCTTCGTCATGCCAAATCTGTCGGCTAATGCAGCTTCAAATTTGAAAGGAATGAATTTCACCACGTACGGTATGGAAAAGTTTAATAAAACAATAATAGCCAGTGCCAGCAGCGTTGCCATCAATAGCAGCTTGGCAAACGTTTTTAATGGATGCTCGCTGACAACATTGATGTCATTGTCAATCCTGGGGTTTTGGTATTTCATAAAAGCAGGCCCGTTCAATCTCAGGATGTCTTAATGGCCGTGCCGTAGGCGAACACCTCCACCGAACCCAGGCTGCTGCTAAAACCGCGCGAGACCGCGCTGGTTTCAAACTTGATATTGAAGATAGCGTCGCTGTTCAATCGAAGCGCATGCTGCTTCATTCTCAGCACGGCTTCGCGGCGCCCCCTGTCGATGAGTGATTCATAGGCCTCGACACGCCCGCCAAAGATATTACGCAGGCTGAATAAAAAGCGCTTAAAATAATCAACCGAAACGACGACATTGCCATGCACCAGTTCGCTTGTCACGATCGGCCAGTCGGCTGGCGGGGATTTCGCGCCAAATATAAGTATATCCTTGAGCATGGTTTCACGTTGTCTGATTGAGCGATAGTGCTTTTTTTCTGCCAGCTGCCCAAAACCATAGCCCAGCATCAGAAATGCGATAATGATCAGAATGTCATAGGGTATATACATCAATCCTGATCCTCTTCAACGACAACAGCCGTACCATAGACAAACAACTCGGCTGCACCTGCGGTGATTGAGGAAGTCGCAAAACGGACATTAGTGATCGCATTGGCGCCCATGCCTTGCGCCTGGTCAATCATGCGTTGAGTCGCCTGTTCGCGGGCATCGTGGAGTAACTCTGTGTAGGCCTTTAGTTCGCCTCCGACAATATTTTTCAACCCGGCAAGAATATCTTTACCCACGTGCTTTGCGCGTACAGTGCTGCCCTGCACGAGGCCCAGGTGTTTTACGATGGTTTTTCCCGGAACGGATTCAATATTTGTGATCAGCATGTGTTTACCTGTCTCATAATGCTTTGTAGTTCAAATTAAATATCAGTATAGGTGAGATTATGCCTGAAAAAGTGTTGCTTGGATTCAGCGCCGGCAAAGACAGCTGTCTGGCCCTGCATCAGCTCAGGACAGGCGCTTTTATTTTTGTGATCTACAGCTCACAGATAGCGGTCACGGCCCGCATTTCTCACCCTACGTAGCGAGACGGTTAAAGGATGCGTCCTGTATGGGTTTTACGACCAAAGGCCGGCATTATGTTATCAGCATATGTGCCGGCACAAGGGCCGGCAGGCATCGTTGACACGATGTCGAGGACCCTGACCGAGTAAAAAGCCCACAGGGCGTGGCAAGGGACCGTCACAGTAGTAGGGTGGTGAGAATCGGGCTAGTTCGGAGGTCGAAATATCAATTGCCTGAATCAAAATATTTTCGTTCATCATTGATCAAGTTTTTTTTGAGATAATTTACGGCTGGCAGTCAATAAGCATCAACTTAAGGACAATAGAAAATGAACACGAAAGATTTACTGGAGAGTTTACTCAATTCAGCGCAGGACATGGCTCAGCAGGGACGTGCGGCTGTAGAGGAAAAAATGGGTATCCCGGAGCAGGGTGAACAGCGTGACGCCCAGCTATCCGCTCTCGGTAAAGGGGCGCTGGTCGGGGGCGCCGCTGCATTGCTGCTGGGCACAAAAAGTGGTCGCAAACTCACGGGTTCGGCAGTCAAGCTCGGTGGGCTTGCAGCACTTGGCGGCCTGGCGTACAAAGGTTATCAGAACTGGCAGGAAAATAATGCCAGGCAGGCTGACAACAGCGTCGATGCAGAAGACTATCAGCCGATTGAGTCACTGCCGGAAGAGCAGGCCGACGACCGCAGTAAAGTCATCTTAAGCGCGGTCATTGCCGCTTCCAAAGCAGATGGTCATATCGATGATGCAGAACAGGCGCGCATTGAAAGCTATATCGCCAGGTTTGCACAATCTGATGAGCTAACCGGTTTTGTGCATGCGGAACTGGAAAAACCACTCGATCCGGGCGAAATTGCCATGGCTTGTGACTCGCCTGAACTGGCAAATGAAGTCTATTTAGCCAGCATGCTGGTCATTGATCAGTCAAACTTTATGGAAAAAGCCTATCTCAAGGAGTTAGCCAAACA
Source organism: Gammaproteobacteria bacterium (assembly GCA_024638545.1). Classification (GTDB taxonomy): domain Bacteria; phylum Pseudomonadota; class Gammaproteobacteria; order Arenicellales; family JAHEKD01; genus JAHEKD01. Next base: position 2,790 of record JAHEKD010000090.1, on the reverse strand, counting down.
GCTTGCGCTGGACCCGGATCTGGTGGCCAGCCTGGAGCAGCAAACGGTGCCGGCCTGACCAGGGCAGATAGATTTAAGTCGCCATGCCATGTTTTGTTAATCCGGGCGGCCGGGATGAGGGCACTGGCTCCGCGATTCCCAACGCTGCCTGCAGGCAGCGTGCGGGTTTAAAGACTGTAACCCAGCACTAACGGGCTTGAATCTGTAAAGCGGTTGAACCTGAAACGGCTCAGATCGTGCTCGATCTGCCGTCCTGAAAGCATGCGCGCAATAATACGGCCGTACCCCGGACCGATTCCAAAACCATGCCCGCTCATGCCGGTGGCGATCACCAGGCCATCCAGCACCGGTGCCCGATCCAGAACCGGCACCACATCGGGCATCGTATCGATCATGCCCGCCCAGCAGTTCAACATCGTCGGCTTATCAACCTTTGGAAAACGGGTCATAAACCGGCTGATCATTAAATTTACGTACTTCATGTTCGGCTGGGGTTCGACTACTCTTGTCTTTTCGAAAGGTGAAACCTGATCCGCTGTCCATGAACGTGGTGTAAACCAGCTATCGGGAAAACCGGGTGGCGCGTTAAAATGAACACGGATTTGCTTCCAGCTCAATTTAAGTAAAGGCAGATAGGTAAGAAAGTGCCTGAAGGCATCTTTGCCCGGGAAAAAGTCATGCCTGTCCGCCAGCGCCACTGTATAGCCACCATCCGCCCGCCTTCTGATCGCTAACTGTTCGTCGGCGCTGTTACCCGTAGCGAATGCCGGCAATTTACAGGTTTGTGCAACAGTTGCGCGCACCACAAGTTGTGGAATATCAATGCCGTGATTTCGAGCAAAAACAGATGACCATGCACCTGCAGCCAGAACAACCTGTTCGCAGGCAACACGTCCATCTTCGGTCACAACGCCGGCCAGCTTGCCGGCTGCGGTATCCAGTGCCCGAACTGCGCAATTTTCACGGATATAAGCGCCTGAGCGGTGAGCGAGCCTGGCAACCGAGGGCACGGCTATCCAGGGTTCAGCGCGTGAATCGCTCGGTGTGCAAACGCCGCCAATCCACTGCCGGTTGGACTGGCCTGAAAATAAGTCTGCAACGTCTTTGCCGGATAATTTTCTGGAGTCCAGCCCGTGTTGTTTTGCCACTGACAGCCACTGCTCGAGTTTTTGCAATTCGGCCTCGGTAGTGGCCAGGTAATTGACGCCGACGGTGCAAACGCCGCACTGACCGCCGGTTTGATTATTGACCTGGTGCCATAGCTTCAGCGACTGCATCATGATCGGCAGCTCGGCGACGTCTCTGCCCTGCTGGCGAATCCAGCCCCAGTTGCGTGAGGACTGCTCAGCGGCAATTCGACCTTTTTCACAAATCAAAACGCGCTTGCCCATGCGTGCCAGATAAAGCGCCGTGAACACGCCGATCACGCCACCTCCTATGATCACGATATCGACCTTAGCGGGCAATTTATCCCGGAAGATGATGGGTGTATTGATTGTAATTCGGTGAGGGTTGGCAAGCATTCTCTTTATCTTAAATCCTGAAGCCGTTACCTGATGAGTGATTCTGGAGAGTTTAACCTAGTGTCATACATTTGTGGAGTGAACACGGTATTTACCCGCATCAATTACCAGCCGGCCTGCTTATCAAAACTTGATGCCTTCCGGATTTCGCATCCAAGGCATTGCTTTTATCGCTAATGCAGCGCTATTGTTTCAGGCAATGGTGGGTATATCGCATTACTTCCGCCGGGTGATGAGTACGTGTACGGGTGCCCGAGCAGGCTTATCGGCCTGGACCGAAAACGAATGTTAAAAAGGCGGTTCCTGGGATTTACCAGCTGCCGCCACTTTTTTACTGACTTTCTTTGCGGATGCTTTCTTCCGGGTTTTCTTTGCCGTTTTCTTGCGGGCAACTTTTTTGCTGGTCACTTTTTTAGCGGCAGCCTTTTTGGCCACCTTCTTTTTACCGCGGCGCCGTTCCGGCGCTGACGCCAGCAGTTCCTGGCACTGCTCAACGGTTAACTCCCGGGGGTCAGTATCCTTGGGTATTTTGGCATTTTTGTTGCCATCGGTGATATACGGGCCATAGCGACCGTTGAGCACCTGTATGCCTTCATCTGTAAAATCATGTATGATGCGATTCGCATCGGCGATTTTCTTTTCGGCGATTAACTCAAGTGCCCTGGGCAGTTCAACCGTATAGGGATCATCCTCTTTTAGTGAAACAAATTTGTTACCGTATCGAACGTAAGGACCAAATCGACCGATATTTGCCGAGACCTTTTCTCCTTCTTCGGTTTCACCAAGTTGACGTGGCAGTTTGAACAATTCCATAGCTTCTTCAAAGGTGATGGTGTCCATTTTCTGGCCGGGTCTTAAACCGGCGAATTTAGGTTTTTCTACATCATCTTTGGTGCCAATTTGCACAATCGGGCCATATCGTCCCATGCGCACGCTCACAGGACGCCCGGATTCAGGATCGATCCCTATATCACGCGACAGAACAGCTTCAGCACGGGTAACGCTTTCTTCTTTTTCATCGACCAGTTTTTTAAAGGGATCCCAAAAACGCTCCAATACTGGTACCCAGTCTTCCTCGCCGCGCGAAATGGCGTCGAGTTCGTCTTCCAGGTTGGCGGTGAAATCGTAGTCAACGTATTTCTCAAAATGCGTTGATAAAAATGTATTCACGACCTTACCCATGTCGGTGGGTATGAAGCGCTTGCCGTCCTTATCGACATATTCCCGATTCACCAGGGTTGTCAGAATCGATACGTAAGTGGACGGC
>JAHEKD010000089.1:6828-8297 GCA_024638545.1 Gammaproteobacteria bacterium | reverse complement strand
AAAATCAACTGCATGCGGCGGTCGTTGAACTCATTGCACACAAGGATGCCGAAATAAAATATTCGACAGTGCAAAACTGGTACCCGGGCGACGAGAACGGAAAAGGCGGCATCTACAATTTTGTAACCAAACGCGGTGTGTGCAAGGAAGAAAATGCGAAAATTTCATGGACACAGGTCGAAACCGGATCCGCAATTACCTGGAAGTATCCAAGCGTTATTCTTCAGGGTGATAATTCAGTAGGTGAGTTTTACTCTGTGGCGTTAACGAATAATTACCAGCAGGCCGATACCGGCACAAAGATGGTGCATATTGGAAAAAACACCAGAAGTACTATCATATCAAAGGGTATCTCCGCAGGACATGGGCAGAATGCATACCGTGGATTGGTAAAAGTAGCTAAACACGCTGACAATGCCAGAAATTACTCGCAATGTGACTCGATGCTTATGGGTGATCGTTGTGGTGCTCACACGTTTCCCTACATTGAGGTAAAAAATTCGTCAGCCCAGGTCGAGCACGAGGCAACGACGACTCGAATCGGTGAAGACCAGCTGTTTTATTGCCGTCAACGCGGCCTTTCGGAAGAAGACGCCGTGTCGATGATCGTCAATGGTTTTTGTAAGCAGGTATTCAAGGAACTACCGATGGAGTTTGCTGTTGAAGCACAAAAACTGCTTGGTATAAGCCTTGAGGGATCGGTCGGGTAGCGAAACCTGAGCAACCTCGGGAGTAAATCAAATAGTGGTTATAGGGGCTGCTTAAACTTAAAACAAATTCAGTATCAGGATTAATAGATGTTAAGCATTAAAAATTTACACGCCAATGTAGACGGCACGCCCATTTTGAAGGGGATTAATCTAAACGTAAACGCAGGCGAAGTGCACGCTATCATGGGCCCAAACGGCTCGGGCAAAAGTACCTTGGCAAATGTGCTGGCCGGGCGTGAAGATTACGAAGTCACTCAGGGCAGTATTGAATTCATGGGTGAAAACCTGCTGGAAATGGATCCGGAAGAACGTGCCTGGGCGGGCATTTTTCTTGCCTTTCAATACCCGGTGGAAATCCCGGGTGTCAGTAATATCTATTTGCTTAAGGCCGGCCTCAATGCAATTCGCAAAAACCAGGGACTTCCTCAGCTGGACGCACTGGATTTTCTCAAGTTAGCCAAGGAAAAGCTAAAAACCGTTGACATGAAAGAAGAATTTATTTATCGCTCTGTGAATGAAGGTTTTTCCGGCGGCGAGAAGAAACGCAATGAAATTTACCAGATGGCGGTGCTTGAACCCAGGCTCGCAGTCCTGGATGAAACTGACTCAGGTCTGGATATAGATGCACTGAAAATAGTTGCCAGCGGCGTTAACGCGCTCAGGGCAAAAGATCGTGCATTTATACTGGTCACCCATTACCAGCGATTGCTCGACTACATCGTTCCGGATGTTGTGCATGTACTGGCTCAGGGTAAAGTC
>JAHEKD010000089.1:0-6818 GCA_024638545.1 Gammaproteobacteria bacterium | reverse complement strand
CATTAAAACAGGTGACAAGTCACTGGCCCTTGAACTGGAAAATAAAGGCTATGGCTGGATTGATGAACAGGCAGCCTGACGGGTTAAGAAGCATATGCAAGAACTGATAAAAAATTACCACTCACAGCATCAGGCGTTCGCAGATCTGAATCAATCCGGGACATGGCTGGGTGAAATGCAGCGTCAGGGTCTGACGCGGCTTGGTCAAGCTGGTTTTCCAACCATGGCCGATGAAAACTGGCGCTATACCAATATTAAACCGCTGTTAAAACAGGCATTTAATGTTGTTACGCGGCCTGAAGGAAAATTGTCAGTTGAGCAAGTTGATGCCTTCAAAATCGACGGCCTGGAGAGTCTTAAGTTCGTGATTATCGATGGACAGCTGGACACATGTTTGTCGACGAATGACATCCCGGCCGGATTGACAATAAAGGACCTGTCGGAACTGCTCAATGAGCATGCTGAACATGCACAAAAACACATCAACCAGTTACTGCCTGAATCGACACACGGTTTTATGGCACTGAACACGGCTTTTGTCCGAAATGGAGTATGGATTGAAACAGACCGGGACATTGTTGTTGACAAACCGGTTGAACTGATTTTCATCTCGACCGGTGAAGACCATTCACTGGTCCAACCTCGCAATCTCCTAATTGCTGGTGAAAACAGCCGGTTCAAGGTCATCGAGCGCTATCTTTCACTCGGGGACAATAAGACCATGACCAACACCATTAGCGAGATATTTTGTGGCAGCAATGCTAATGTTGAGCACGTGCGTGTTCAGCAGGAATCACGCAGCGTTAATCACATCAGCGGCACCTTCGTGAAACTCGAAAAGCAAGCACGATTTTCCACATCGACAATCACGCTGGGCGGTCACCTAACCCGTAACGATTTACGCTGCCAGATTTCCGGTGCCGACGCACATAGCAACATGTACGGCCTCTATGCAACCAATCAAAGACAGCATGTGGATAATTATACCCAGGTCGAACATCAGGTGGCGAACTGCACCAGTGATGAATTATACAAAGGCGTGCTAGATGATCGCTCACGAGCTGTGTTTCACGGGCGAATTTATGTCGCTCAAGATGCGCAGCATACCGACGCCTATCAAAATAATCGAACCCTTTTGCTATCTTCGGATGCTGAAATAGATACCAAACCTCAACTCGAAATCTATGCCGATGATGTCAAATGTTCGCACGGCGCAACCGTCGGCCAGTTAAATGAGGAATACCTGTTTTACCTGCGCTCTCGTGGTGTTGAAAATTCCAAGGCCAGGCGCATGCTGACTTTTGCCTTTGTAAAGGAAGCTCTGGGTGCAATTTCGATTGAACCGCTGAAACTCTATCTGGAAGACGAGCTGGATAAACAGCTTCTGAAAGGCAGCCACTACGGAGACTAGGCAATGAATAAAGCTGTTCAAAGTGTTGTGAATCCTTCAGACTTCGATGTTCTGGCGATTCGCAGTGATTTCCCGATTCTTGACCAACAGATCCACGGTAAGCCGCTCGTATATCTTGATAATGCCGCCAGTTCGCAAAAGCCCGTACAGGTCCAGCAAGCGATGCAGGATTACTACTCACACGACCATGCCAATGTGCATCGAGGCGTTCATAGCCTGTCCCAGCGTGCAACGGATTCGTTTGAAGCTGCTCGTGGCAAGGTGAGAGCATTCCTTAATGCAGCCAGTGAAAAAGAGATTATTTTTGTTCGAAGTGCAACTGAAGGATTGAACCTGATCGCTGCAAGTTACGGGCGTATGGTTTTAAAGCCGGCTGATGAAGTCCTGATCACCGTACTGGAGCATCATTCAAATATTGTTCCATGGCAACTAATCTGCGAGCAAACCGGTGCGACATTAAAATCTGTTGATGTTAATGATGCCGGTGAACTGGACATGCAGCAGTACAAGATGATGTTAACCGAAAACACAAAAATTGCAGCGTTTAATCATGTTTCCAATGCACTGGGTACCATCAACCCTGTTAAGGAAATGGTCAAACTTGCGCACGATGCAGGTGTAACAACCGTTATCGACGGGTCGCAGGCCGCACCGCACCTGGCCATAGATGTGCAGGCGATCGATTGCGATTTTTATGTGATCACCGGCCATAAAATGTTTGGACCGACCGGCATCGGTGTTGTTTATGGCAAGCAGGCACTACTGGAGGCGATGCCCCCCTATCAGGGAGGAGGAGAGATGATTAAACTAGTTTCCCTAGAAAAGTCCACCTATGCGGAGTTGCCGGCTAAATTCGAGGCCGGGACCCCGGACATAGCCGGGGCAATCGGACTGGCTGCAGCAATTGATTACATGAATGAGATAGGGATTGAAAATATTGCCCGTCATGAGCATGAGTTGCTGGATTATGCAACCGCCAGGGCCAGTGAAATCAAAAAGCTGAAAATTATCGGCACGGCTAAAAACAAGGCCAGCGTGCTGTCGTTCGTCATAGAAGGGATTCATCCTCACGATCTGGGCACCATACTAGACAACGAGGGCGTAGCCGTTCGAACCGGACACCACTGTGCACAGCCTTTAATGAAGCGTTTTAACGTGCCGGCTACAGCCAGGGCTTCATTTGCCATGTATAACACCATTGAGGAAGTTGATGCGTTGATTGCCGGAATTAAAAAAGCCATAGAGATGTTCGAATGAGTGATCTGCGGGAACTTTATCAGGAAGTCATTTTTGACCATAATCGAAATCCCCGAAACTACGGTGTTCTGGAAAACGCCAATCGAAAAGCAGAGGGATTCAATCCACTATGTGGGGACCAGCTGACCGTATATATGCTGGTGAATGACCAGGGCATTATAGAAAAAGTCACCTTTGAAGGCCAGGGTTGCGCGATATCGACAGCGTCAGCATCCATTATGACAGAGGAGCTTATCGGTAAAACAGTGCAGCAGGCACAGGAGATATTTGACAATTTTCACACCGTCGTTACGGGTGGTGATTGCGATGTTGAGATAGGTAAACTGCAAGTATTAACGGGCGTAAAGGATTATCCAACACGCGTGAAATGTGCGACGCTGCCATGGCACACTACCAATGCGGCGATTAATCAACAAGATGAACCGGTAACGACAGAATGAATACTGAAAACGAAAACGCTTTCCCAGGTATGTACATGGACTATCAGTCGCAACTTGAAGAGCAGATGCGTGATCAAATTGAAACGGCAAGCGAGGCCGCAAAGCTGGTAGAGGGTACATTGCAGGAACGCATTATTGCCGCGTTGAAAAATGTTTATGACCCCGAGATTCCAGTTAACATTTATGATCTTGGCCTGGTTTATAACGTGGATATTGATGATGAAAAAGTGGCGCATATCGAGATGACGCTAACAACGCCCGGATGTCCGGTAGCACAGACATTTCCGTCCATGGTCGAAGCGGTTGTGCGCAGTATAGATGGTGTTGAGGATGCACAGGTTAATCTCGTATGGGATCCACCCTGGACACAGGATCTGCTGACGGAGTCTGCCAAGCTGCAGCTTGGATTGCTCTGAGGACAACCGGATGTCAGATTGGGAAGAAGTCGCCAAAGTCGGTGAAATTGAAACAGGCACCTGCAAATCAGTTGATGTCGATGGTACACAGGTAGCGCTGTTTAACCTTGATGGTGAGTACTATGCCATCGAGGATGTCTGCACCCATGATGGCAGTGAGATTTCCTGCGGCATTGTACTCGGTGAAGAAATCATGTGTCCGCGCCATGGGGCTCGATTTTGCATAAAAACAGGTGAAGTTCTTGCACCCCCCGCCTATGAAGATATCGAGTCTTTCCCTGTCAGGGTTAAAGGACATTCCATCCAGGCCAGGGATAAGCGCTGGGATTAAGACTGCAGGATTGTCAATCATCTGGCATGACAGTGACATGACCTTGATATTGAAATGCGATCTATGGAATCAAGTTGCGTTAGTAACAGCATGACCGGGGATTGATAAAAAATCCTGTAATTCAATTCTAATGAACGCGTGAGCATCGCCACTTATATAATTTTGTGCATGTAATGATAAGTTGCCATAAGCGTTCGGGTACAAAACTCTGCAATAATCCAATGGCTATGGGCTACAGATACACACTTTTTGTTGAAAAATGAGATTGAAAGTCAATTTTAGGCGTAAAATTGGGAAGGTGTAAATTTGAAAACATTCTTATCCGACAACCATGGCAGATCTAAAAACCAAACCGACTCGCAGCAGCCCAAAGGCTTATATCAAGTCAATCGACGATTACAAACGACGTAAAGATTGTATTGCAGTGATGGCCATGATGAAGGCCATTACCGGTAAACAGCCAAAAATGTGGGGATCAAGTATTGTCGGATACGGCAAATATAACTACAAGTACAAAAGCGGCAGAGAGGGTAGCTGGTTTATAACCGGTTTTGCATCCAGAAAACGAAATCTTACAATTTATATCATGCCCGGCTTTTCCAAGTATACGACCATTATGAAAAATCTCGGCAAATATAAGCTAGGCGTATCATGTTTGTATATTAAATCTTTGGACGAAGTTGATCAAAAGCGGTTACAGGAACTTATTGAAAAATCCGTGGCTGATATGAGGTCTATGTATGAATGCACCTGATTATTTGAATCCCGATATACCAGGCAATCTGAGTACCGTTCAGATACCGCTCATAAAGGCAACTTCGCAGACGCTCAAGGGTTATGGTTGTTTGGTTGATGATCCCGACCAGTTTGAGATTGAAATAGTGCGCTGGCCGGCTGCTGGCTGGCGAGACGTTGATGATGATACGGGTGACGGAGGCGGGGTGCGGGAAGGCACGTTCATTAGTTACTGGAGAGGTGATATTCTGTACGGCAAAAATACAGCCGTTGACGGTCACTATATTCTGGGATATTCGACAGATCCAGCCAGGGCAGATGAGCATCATCAGCGTTCTCCGGAGCGCCTGATGCTTTGGCATGCCAATTATCATCCTGATGGCGGACAGCTGTTTTTTCCGCTGGATAAAAAGCCGTTTATCATTCCACTGGCAAGACCGGGTGATGATGTTCGTCCGGAGGATTTTGTCAGTTTCTGGTGTGATGGCAGTCAGGGCGTTTACATTCATCCAAATATCTGGCATGAAGGCGTATTTTCCATCGCCCCGGAACAGCGTTTTCTCGACAGGCAGGGTGCAGTGCATGCCAGGGTTTCTGTCGACTTTGCCAAAGAATTTAACTGTCTGGTTGAATCAAGGCTCAATTTTAGTGATTGATTGTGTTAAAAAAACTTTACCTAAAATAGAGTGCGAAAAGAAAAAACGAATAAAAAAACAAGCATGAAATTGTACAGAAAGCCTAAAATAGTGTTTAATTGAGATTTAAACGGCATGATGTTAATTACTATTGACTGTTTTTTTTCACGTTGGTCAATCAATAGTACAAGTAATACAACGTGCAAATTATATTGAGAGAGCTATTGATGGATATCTATGTGGGCAACCTGCCCTACAGTGTTACGGGTGAAGATCTTCGCGACTTGTTCAGTAAATTTGGTGAAGTTGCAGATGCAAAAGTGATTAGCGATAAATATTCAGGAAAATCCAAGGGATTTGGATTCGTTCAGATGAATGATAACAGCAATGCAGAGCAGGCTATTGAATCGCTGAATGACAGCGATTTACAGGGTAGAAATATTAAGGTTAATCAAGCACGCCCAAAAGAAAATACAGATCGTTCGAGACGGGAGAGATAAAAACTTAAATAGAAACCAGCAGCTGTTTTTTAGCTGGGTTTCTCTATTTTTATACCTCATCATAACGGTGTGAGGAATGTGGCTGTAGCGTTTTGTTCTTCTGAACATCATTTGAGGCATAATATCAGGCCCTGATACAGTCCTGAAGAGCTTATCTTAAGTGCGTTCTTCATAAAAAATAGGCAAGCCCTGGGGGCTTGCCTAAGTGTCGCTTCTTAAGTAGGAGAGAGTTCAACTGCGAGACGTTTCGCCTTGCAAAATACTTTATCGGTCAGGCAAACTGAACTCTCCCTTAAATGGCTATTAATGCGCCTGCCAGTGCTCACAGTGCCAGCCACGATTTTGCCTGGAATCTTTTAGTTTTACCTTTTGTTCTGTGGTGAGTAATTGTTCGAATTCAACATGCATTTTTGTGTGCAGTTTGATCATCTCAGCCACGCGCCTGCCCTGTTCGTCAGCGAGATCTGTCAAATTTGATTCAAAATTATCAGCGCCGGAATCAATTTCATGTAGAAGTTTCATGCCCTCCCTGAGAGCCTGATGCGCCTGTTTCATCCGGGGCCGGTATTCGTCCAGCTTTGCAGTCGCCTGATTTCGCTGTTCGTCCGATAAATCAAGTTCATGGCTCATCATTTTTATCATTTTTTCCGGGTTATTCATCATTGATCCATGTTCACTCATCATTGAAAGATGCCCCTGTCCATGCTGCCGGTGTTTGTAAAATTTGCCGCTATGGGCAAACAGAGGTGAAGTCAGTGCAGCGATTCCAATTGAGCCCGCAATGATGATCACGGCAGTGGTTTTATTCAGTCTCATAGATTAAATTCCAAGGTTGTTATCAATGGATCAAAATTATGCCATTTCCGCTTGTCAACGTGTGTAAGAGCAATGTAAAGAAATTGCAAATCTCTCGATGCAAGCCTTTTACCCGCATTTCTCACCACCCTACTACTGCGACGGTCCCTTGCCACGCCCTTTAACCGTCTCGCTACGAAGTCCGGTGAGAAATGCGGGTAAAACCGGCGAATTTGAGTCATGAATTGTTAATCAGCATGATGCTATACTTCTTGCGTTAATGTATTCATAGAAATAT
>JAHEKD010000088.1 GCA_024638545.1 Gammaproteobacteria bacterium | reverse complement strand
ATCCGCTCCTGGGTCTCATCGTTGAAGATCTGCACAATCTTCTCCGGGAACAGGATGTCGCCGTTACGGAAGGCCAGCATCGCCGATTCGGCCGCCTCCATTGCGAGTTTCATATCCAGGCAGCCTGCCGCGAGCAGGTCTTCCTGCGAAAAGTAGTGGCTGTGTATCTCGTGTTGGCGGTTCATGTTCATGTGCATCTCAGTATTCGAGTATCAAAAGGATAATAACCCTTTCACCAGAAATCAAGAAGTATTGATTGGCCCCCAAATCCCTTGCGTGTGATGAACAAGCGTTGTTCGGATACAGGCGGCCAGGCAAAATCTCGGCAAATTCGTTCCAGCTTTCTTGACTGATGGGATTTGGCGGCAACGCCCGTGTTAACCAGCATACAAATTTGTACACTCTCAGCGAGTAAAATGAACAAAAGTGTTAGCTGTGCAATTTTAGTATTTCTCTATATAAAACAGATAGATAGAAAAAATAAATTCCAGAAATAATGTTCACATCAAAGCATTGATCTACACTAAAATCTGTTCAAATTTGCTCGCTTTTTGACAGGCTGTGAAGCCGGCGGTTGGATAATGGGTCAGGTTAAGCAACGAAAAAGATAAACTCCCACCTTTCCTTGCGTAATCAAAGACCTTTCATCAGCAGAAGTTCCATTTTAAAGCCATCGTAAAATAGTCATGACTATTTTACGATGGGCACGAAATTAGTCGGGAGACAGTACTATAAATATCAATGGATTTAAGCATTGATTTATATGTTTTACACTCAGATTCATGTGCCCATTAGTGCCAGCGGGACAATTTAAGATTCAATGAGAATTTAAGCAGATTTAACTGGAAATAATACAGGACTTTATAGAGGAATAAATAATGCTATCTAAAGCAGTAAGTGATTGTATATATTAATATATAATGTTGTTTAAATAGGATAATAAACCGGACATAAAAGTGGATAGAAACGAAACAGTCGGCTTGTTGGAACCTCTGCTTGTTAGTCAGGACTCAAGGCACAGAGCTGAATTAAGTGATTTGGCGATTCGACTGGCACAGGCTTCAGCAGGGTTTCGGTATAGCTTGCCAGATGGTGTCGTTGTAGCCTTAGCTGATTTGGTGCGGTCAATGAATTGTTATTACAGCAATCTCATTGAAGGACATGATACACATCCGGTTGATATAGAGCGAGCGCTTAAGAGTGACTATAGTGCCGATTCTGAAAAACGTATTCTTCAAAAAGAAGCATTTGCTCATATTAGTGTTCAACAATGGATTGATAGGGGCGAATTAAAAGACAGCGCCATATCAAAAAATTCTCTGAAGCAAATTCATCAACGTTTTTATGATCTTCTTCCTGATGAACTTTTGTGGTCGCAAAATCCGGACACAGGTGAGCGCACTAAAGTGATTTCCGGTCAGTTCAGACAGCGCGATGTTAAAGTAGGTCAACATATTCCTATCAGTCCCGGCGCGATTCCTCGTTTTTTGGATCGTTTTGAAGATGCTTATAGCAATCTTGGGACAATGGATTCAATTCTTGCTGCCGCCGCTGCCCATCATCGATTACTATGGATTCATCCATTCCTGGATGGCAATGGCCGGGTTGCCAGACTGATGTCTTATGCAATGTTACGTGATGAATTGGATACGGGTGGTATTTGGTCAATTGCGCGTGGGCTTGCTCGTAATGAAAGTGAGTATAAGCAACAACTCATGAATTGTGACTCACTGCGCCGTAATGATCTGGATGGCCGGGGTCATTTAAGCGAACGGGCACTTGCGGAATTTACAGCGTTTTTCCTAAAAACCTGTATAAACCAGATTGATTTTATGAGGCGCCTTGTTCACCCTGAACAATTAAGAGACAGAATTTTAGTTTGGGCACAAGAAGAACATAGAGCGGGTAAATTACCTGTCCAGGCAAGTAATTTGCTTGAAGCCGTTCTTTATCGTGGTCAACTACCAAGAGGAGAAGTCAGTCAACTGCTTGCAACAGGGGATCGAAACGCCAGACGAATTACGTCGACATTAATAAATCAAGAGGTACTTGTCGCAGATTCTCCCAGAGCACCGCTTCGACTAGTGTTCCCAGCTAGACTCGCAAGCAGATGGATGCCGGGTTTATTTCCGGATAAGGCGGATTAAAAATGTTAAGTTAAATTCCTAAAGTACTTTTTATCATCTGGGGACTTTAAGATAACTCTATCAAAGATTATTTCGGGTACAAAAAAGGTACATCGCTCAATTTTTGTGGCTTTGCCGAAATTAGCCTAAATTATTGATTTTAAAAGTGTACTGTTAAATTGCACGCAAATTTGACCCGGGAATTGTATGTAAATCTGTCCCAGAATCAGCGATGCAACCTGTTGAATTACATTATTATTTATAACTGAGTAACGGGTCTTGAATTAGCTGAAAATTTTACCTAAATTGGGTCAAATCAATATGCAAATTAACAAGGTTTATTATTTCAATGATCTGGATATACAATAGTTCACTTTATTTATCATCGTAAAATAGTCATGATAATTTTACGATGGGTACGAAATTAGCCAGCAACTAAACTGAAATTATGAGTCGTTTGCAGCCTGATGGAGAATTGCATTAATGAGAGTTTGGTAAGGCACTCCTTCACGCAGAGCTCGAGCTTTTAGACGAGCCAGATCAGACTTGGGTACGCGTAGAGAAATTCGAGTACGCTCTTCATTGATCGTCGCACGAGCGGCTTCTTGCAATTTCTGCAATCGCTTAGGGGTTAAAGCATTTTTGCCGGGCTTAAAGCGCTCTTGCTTGATGGCATCATCGAGTTCTTTTTCCTCGGCATCAAAGTAACGCTTCACTTTCGGTTCTGTATTCATGGTTTCATTCCGGTTATGTAAATGGCGGTAAGTTTTCGAGAAGGGAAAACGGTCTTTATAAAAATTTCATCTGTCGTCTCCACATAAGGGACAACATAAGCATAGGCACTTATTTCAATAACAAACATACGTTGATGAGAGTATTGTTTAACGGGATTTGGAATATCGGCTAAAACGCGGCCGTCCTCTATGGCGATCACACAGTCTTCAAAACTAATCTTTCCACGAGATTTATCATTGGATAAAACGTTCGCTTTTTCCTGATTCCATACAATACGCTTCATTGTCTAATTGTATGTACAGAGTACATATTGTCAAGTTCATCAACAATTACTATTTGCTAATGCATATCACCGTTACAATTTTCTTCAGAACAATTAGGTAATTAGGAATTTCGGTTTTTATGATTTAATAGTTTTATAAGATCGATAAACGCCAAAGCATTGCTTTAATTAACCGCCATTGGTGACCTTCATGAGAATTTTATTGAGGCTATAAAACTATAAATATTGAAGAAGCAATAAACGAAAATAAGTTTGTCTTGTTAGAAAATTCTCGATACAAAAATGGGTACAAAAAAGGTACATCGCTCAGCTTTTGTTGTTTTACCAAAATTAGCCTAACTTATTGATTTTAAAAGTGTACCTAGTGATCTTAAATATTTTAATTTTTCCTTATTTATCAATAAGTTAGGTGTTAAAGTCTCAACTAATAATCCATTGGTCGTAGGTTCAACTCCTACCGGGCCTACTATATTTACTTATTAAAAACAATAAGTTATCAATTTATTGTTCCGTTTTTTTCTCTATACCTGACTTTGTCTGAGTATGCCCTGATATATTTCTTTATCACCGATTATGCCGATTAATTTATTGTCTTCAAGCATGACTACAGGCAGACCTGTTGCATCCCGTAACCTGATTATGTCCCGCATACGTTGATCTTTTTCTACCAGTGCCAATGTATTGGTAACATCTGCTTGTGAATCAAGCAGGTTTTGTGCGTTAGTCGTACTCAGTTCTTTACCGCGTTCATGAGCGCTGCGTATAGTATGATCATCATTAAGCTGTATTGTTACATCCAGCCTATCGTCGATTAAAACCGTGCCGTTAACAATCGGTAAATCCTTTAAAGATCGCATCAATGTACTACCGCGCAGAACATTAAGAGGATTCATGTGGGCGACAAAGTCCGATACATACTCGTTTACAGGATTGAGAACGATAGCCTCAGGCTTTGCGTATTGCACAACTCTACCGGATTCCATGATGGCGATTTTAGTACCGATTTTTAGCGCCTCGTCCAGATCGTGACTGACAAAAATAATTGTTTTATTCAGTCTGGATTGCAGTTCAAGAAGTTCATCTTGAAGCCGATCTCGGATCAATGGATCCAGCGCTGAAAAGGGTTCATCCATTAATAAAATATCTGCATCGGTAACAAATGCCCGAGCCAAACCTACCCGTTGCTGCATGCCACCTGAAAGCTCATGAGCATATTTCTCTGCCCATTCCAAGAGTCCGACCATTTGCAGTTTATCATCCACTTTTTCAGAAATTTCAGCCTTACTGATGCCTTGTAATTCCAGTCCCAGTCCGACATTTTCACGTACAGTTCGCCAGGGAAGAAGAGCAAATTGCTGAAACACCATAGCCACAGTGTGCATGCGCAAGTCACGTAATGTACGGGCATTACAGTCTGCAACATTAGTCTGCTCACCTTCGTGACTGATAATAACTTCTCCGCGAATAATCTTATTTAATCCGTTTACAGCTCTTAACAGCGTTGACTTGCCGGAGCCGGATAGGCCCATTAGCACACATACTTCACCGGGAAAAACATCCAGTGAGGCATCTGCCACACCGAGGATCTGGCCCGTTTGTTCGTGAATTTCCTCGCGGTTTTTATGTTCATCTACTAACGGCAATGCCGTTTCAGGGCGGTCACCGAAAATAATATCAACCTTTCGAAAACTTACAGCAGTCTTCATTGACTATCAGATTTTGAGCGTTTTTCAGGTTTCTTGCATATTCTATCAAGTAGTATTGCAATCACGACAATCGCCAACCCAGCCTCAAAGCCTTTGGCAATATTCACCGTGTTCAAGGCACGTAATACAGGAATACCAAGACCTGGTGCGCCCACCATGGCTGCAATTACAACCATTGAAAGCGACAACATTATGCACTGAGTAATACCGGCCATTATGGTTGGCATGGCATAGGGTAATTCAACTTTCCATAATAACTGGTTGTTTGTCGCACCAAAGGCAGTCGCCGCTTCCTTTAAACTAGTAGGTGTTTCTGCAATGCCAAGATAGGTTAAGCGGATAGGTGCCGGCAAGGCAAAAATCACAGTAGATATTAATCCCGGAACCATGCCTAAACCGAACATAATCATGGTAGGAATCAAATATACAAAAGTAGGTATGGTCTGCATTAAATCCAGAACCGGGCGCATAATCGAGTACAGCCACGGTCTATGGGCACAAGCTATGCCGGTCGGCACACCGACCAACAGACAAATCAGAGTTGAAAATATCACCAGGCTTAACGTTTGTAGAGTCTCTTCCCAATACCCCAGATTAATGACCAGTAGTAAACTGACTATAATCAACACAGGAAGTTTCCAGTTTCTGTGCAGCCAGTATGCCAATGCTGCAAAAAGTGCAATCAGTATGAGGGGATGAAACCACACTAACAATGTGGTTAACGCATTAATCAGCCCTCCCAGACTATCTGAAAATAGATCAAACGCACCGGCAAAATGATCCAATATCCAGTCAACAAAGACTTTAATCCATTTACCTAATGGCAGTTTGTTTTCAGTAAGCCAGTCCATCTGATCGATGTGAATTAATTTGTAATATAGAAAGTAAACTACCCGGCATCAGCCGGGTTGTTTGATCGAATTTACATCCCCAAAGCGGATTTTACTGCAGCCATTCCATCATCGCCGGAAAACGTGGTCACTCCAGCCAGCCAGCCATCAAGAATACCCGGATTGGCTTTCAACCATTCCATTGCTGCATCGTTTGGTTCTTTTTCATCATCAAGAATTGCACCCATTATTTCGTTTTCCATTTCCAGTGTAAAAACCAGATTATTGAGCAATTTGCCTACATTAGGACATTCGCTTGCATAGCCACTGCGAACATTTGTGTAGACTTCTGCACCACCAAAGTCTGGGCCGAAATAATCATCACCACCGGCCAGGTAAGTGAGTTCAAAGTTTGAATTCATTGGGTGAGGTGCCCAGCCTAGAAATATCACGGGTTCGCCTTTTCTATCGGCTCGTGCAACCTGTGCCAGCATACCTTGCTCGGAAGATTCAACGACGTCAAAACCTTTTAGATCAAACGCATTTTGATCAATCATGTCCTGAATCAAACGATTACCATCGTTGCCAGGTTCGATACCATAAATTTTATTGTCAAGAGCATCCCTGGCAGTAGCAATATCGGTAAAATTCATGATGCCAGCATCTGCTCCGGCTTTATTTGTTGCCAAAGTATATTTTGCACCGGTGAGATTTTTAGTAATGCTTTCTACGGAGCCATCATCCAGGTAAGGACGAACATCTGCTTCCATTGACGGCATCCAGTTACCCAGAAATACATCGATATCTTTATTTTTCATACTGGTATAGGTTACCGGTACGGATAAGACTGATGCCGTAGGCTCGTATCCCAGTGCAGATAACACAACAGATGACGCAGCAGTCGTTGATGTAATATCGGTCCAGCCTACATCAGAAAAACGAACGGTTTTACAACTTTCAGGATCCGCAGCATGTAATGTACCGGCTAGTATTAATACAGATAACAGTGCAAGTGATAGTTTGGATGTCATGATTATTAGTCCTCTAGCTTAATTTATATTGTGCTCTATCGTGCTATAGATAAGGATTGCTCTGGGCGAGTCCCATTGGTTATTTAAAAGCATTAAACAAAGCATTCTAAAACATTTATGTAGTCAATGGATAATCTTATATCATATTATTCACTACAAGAGTTAAGTCAATTTAATGTACAAAAAGCACGTCAATGCTGATAATGAAGTAAACATTCAGGAACAAACATGACCCTAATTTCAATCATATATTGACGGTCAGTGCGTTGGCGCAAAAGCTAAAAAAACCTTTAAAACCTTAACCCAGCTAACTCTCGGCCCAGCATATTCAATTGCCGAGTTATACCATTTATTACCGAAACTGAGTATCTTCTGGTCAGATGGCATCACATCCAATATGATACTTCCATATTTCCATTGGCAAATAGGTGCATTTTGACTGAGAACTTAGGTGAATCCTCGAGCCTTTAGTTTATCTGAGAAGTTATAGTAGTCTGTTAAAGATAAAACCTGTGCAAGCGCATCGACATCCTTGGTGACACGTAACGGCGGTGCAGCAATATCTGTGATCAATAAACCAGTCGCACATACACCTAGGAATACCATTTCATCTGCAAGGGAACCAAGTTGCTCCACGGCATATATTAAATTTTCAGATTAGGATTCTGTATGTTTTGCATAAACTACTAATCGTTGCTTTAATTCTTTCTTGGCTATATTAGGTTCCCTATTTCGTCCGCCACGTATTGCATCCACTAAAACTAATAATCCATACAAAACTGAATCGTTTTCCGCTGCAATCGGAGCGGATTTATACAATTGTCAAACAGCGCGCAAATCTGGACAATTTTATCGAGTTTCAGCTTGCAAGAATGAACATTAAAAAATGAGTCGTCATTTATGACAAGCTGATTTAAAAGAGTATTTTATCATTTCACTTAATCCATTGGTCGTAGGTTCACCCAAGGGGTACTTCGCAAGTCCTACCGGGCCTTTATGCCCTTGGGTCCACCAAATTATTGTAATAAAAAAATAAGTTACCTGAGTATGATTCATTCTAAATCTTGTGTTATCTATCTGTGACTCACTAATAAAACATTTAATAAGCAGCTACAGTTTCACGACGTGAAATCAAGGTAAAAATGAGTACCGGAATCAGCATAAGTAATCCATAGATGATCGGAATAATTGATATGCTGGCATTTTGTAACATTGTTTGACTGACTACAAGCGCCATACCGGCATTCTGTATCCCGACCTCAATAGAAATGGATCTGGTTTGGTGCTGATCCAGCCTGAACGTTTTTGCCAATAGATATCCACTCATCATCGTTGCAGTGATCATCACAATGGTGACATCACCCACTTCCGATAGAAAATACGGCATGGTGTTCCAATGCTGATTGACGATGCCTGCAATGACTGACAAAAAAATAAGTATTGAAAGTCGCTGAATCCATGGCTGGATTTTTGCTGCGGATACTGATGACAAATGGCACCAGAGCATGCCCGCGAGGATGGGCAGCAAGGTAATCATCAACATCCGCATGATGGTTAAACCCACAGGGAGATCAATCTTTCGATATCCAAACTGAT
>JAHEKD010000087.1 GCA_024638545.1 Gammaproteobacteria bacterium | reverse complement strand
ATTAACATCCACATGATGGGTGCGCCATGTTTGACCAGCATGGAGATGAAGACAATGGACAAAATGGCAATAATAAATCCCAATATCGAGGAGGTTGGTCGTTGAGCCCTGGCTTCATCATCAACAATGATGAATGCAACGCCGACATATAGCGCCCAGAGTACCAGGTCAATACGCCAGCGCTGGGTTTTCTCATAAAAGCCATATAGGAAAAACTCCCACCACGAGCTGGTGAACGCCCAGCACGCCGCATCAGGGTTTGCTCGGCAGGCATCGCTGCCGCCGCTCCATACCGCCTCAAAAACAGTCCAGTTCAATACGGGTGGGATTACCAAAATCAGCAAGCCAATCCCCAGCAGCGTCATGATGGAGTTTACCGGCCCGCTGAACAGATTTGATCTAAGCCAGCCAACTATACCTACTGTACTGGCAGGTGGATCGAGATCAGGCAGTTTGCCATCGCCAACCAGGCCCATTTTCTTACTTGTAGCTGTTGAGTCAGTCATGATTATCGCTCCACCAGTTTGACACGGTTGTTATACCAGTTCATAAATAAAGAAGTGAGCAGTGAAATCGTCAGGTAAACCAGCATTGTCATCAGAATAATCTCAACAGCCTTACCGGTTTGATTTAGCACGGTCCCAGCAAATGTTGCGACCAGGTCCGGATAGGCGATAGCGGTTGCCAGCGACGAATTTTTCGTCAGATTCAAATATTGACTGGTCAGTGGCGGAATGATCACGCGTAACGCTTGCGGTATGACGATGAGTCTTAAGGTTGGACCCTGTCTCAGCCCCAGAGCATGTGAGGCTTCGGTTTGGCCATAATTTACCGATTGAATGCCGGCTCGCACGATCTCGGCAATAAATGCCGCTGTGTAGGCAACCAGCGCGACCAACAAAGCGATAAATTCAGGGATGATGTTAAGGCCTAAACCATTCGCCGGTCTGAATGCGCCCATTTGACCGGGTTCGAACGAAAGCGGGCCTCCCAGCATCATATAAACGACTAGAGGTAAACCAAAAATTATGCCTAATGACGTCCATAACACAGGAAAACGCTGGCCGGTGGCCATCTGGCGCTTATTTGACCATTTGGCAAGTATCACTGTGACGACGATACCCAGCAGAAAAGTTGTAGCAACCATCCCAAACCCGCTTTCGGCAACGGGCTTGGGGATAAGTAAACCGTTGTTGGTCAGGGATAGCCAAAGCTCATCGCCTTTACTGTGTATTTCACGCGGTCCCGGCAGGGGCTTGAGCACTGCATGGTACCAGAAGAATATTTGCAGGAGCAGGGGAATATTGCGCAAGGTCTCGACATAGATTGTCGAGATTTTATTAATGATCCAGTTTTTGCTTAATCGGCCGACACCGACAATAAATCCCAGGATTGTCGCGAGTATGCAGCCGATGAAGGATATAACCAGAGTGTTGATAAGACCGACTATAAATACATGGCCATAACTGGACTCTTCTGTATAGTCGATTAGCGATTGTATGATCGCAAAACCGGCCTGAGTATTTAGAAATTCGAAACCAAACTTGATGTTCTGGTCACTCATATTCGTCGACGTATTATCGACAATCCACCATACAAACCAAACCATCAGCGCGATCGTAACAACCTGGTAAATTTGACCTCGAGTTTTTTTGTCGCTAAATGAGAAGCTTTGTTTGGGTGGAGCTGAAGTTGTAACCTCTGCCATGTGTCCCTCTAATGTGCTCTTTGTCGTCTAAAAAGATCTATAAATGACGAAGGCACTTTAAAAGTGCCTTCGAGATGAGTTCTGATTATCGTGCTGGAGGTGCGTAGAGTATGCCTCCGTCTTTCCAGAGGGCGTTTAAGCCGCGCTCAAGACCAAGTGGTGTATCCGGTCCGACATTGCGGTCAAAGCTCTCCGCATAATTTCCAACCTGCTTCACGATCTGGTGGCAAAAATCATTTGGAATTCCCAACAGATCTCCCATATCGCCTGATGCGCCTAACAAACGCTGGATATCAGGGTTCGCAGAGGCAGCCATTTCGTCAACATTACCGCTGTTAATGCCGGCTTCTTCCGCATTGATCATGCAGTTTAACGACCAACTGGCGATGTCCGCCCACTGATTATCGCCATGACGAACCATGGGGCCCAGCGGCTCTTTGGAAATCACTTCAGGCAAAATAACGTGTGCCGCCGGATCAGCCAGCTTTGTGCGCTGGGCCGCAATTCCTGACTGGTCAGTTGTGTAAACATCACATCGACCTGCATCGTATGCCGCGACAACCTCATCGGCCTTTTCGAACGCAACAACTGTGTATTCAAGTCCATTCGAACGGAAATAGTCAGCCACGTTCAGTTCTGTTGTCGTGCCGGTGTTTGTGCAAACTGCTGCACCGGCTAATTCCTTGGCACTGGCAACGCCCAGATCTTTACGCACCATGAATCCCTGACCATCGTAATAGTTGACGCCAATAAAATCGCCGTGCTGTGCATCACGACTCAATGTCCAGGTTGTGTTTCTGGGAAGCACATCAATTTCACCAGAGGTTAATGCAGTAAATCGAGTTTTTGCAGACAAGGGTTTAAATTCAGCTTTGCTGGCATCGCCGAAAACTGCAGCCGCCATCGCCTGACAGAATTCAACATCCAGCCCTGTCCAGTTACCGTCAGCATCCGGGTTGGAAAAGCCGGGAAGTCCCTGACTTACGCCACAGGTGACAGCGCCTTTGGCTTTAACATCATCTAAAGTTGCAGCTTGGGTTGTTGTAATCGCCGCTGCAGTGAGTACAGCTGTGGAATAGGCTGCAAATTTGTGCAGTTTCATAGAGTGATCTCCTGAATAGTTTAGTTAAAATTCCCCTGTTTTCTTTACACTTAAACAATTCTAACATTGTTTTAGTTTGAGAAAAGACGGGTGATTATAATCCAAATTGCGCATGTATTGACAAATGAAAAGTTTAAATTTATCAAGGCAAGCTGTTAAAAATAACCATAAAGCAGATTAAAAAGCAATATATACAGTATATTGTAGATACATTCTAATATTTAGCTTTAACAATTTTGATAAACAATATTTCCCTCATCATCACGCTATTAAATTAAAGAATGCTCACCAGTGCATTGTGCAATCCTGCTGAAGCAGCCCGCATCGAATAATTTTCCGAAAGATTTAGCTGTGCTTGCCTTGATAGCGCCTGATATTCCTGCTTATTCAATGATTTAATCGCCCGCATTTTTCGCGCCAGCTCATCGATGTTAGCAAACTCAAACGTATAGCCGGTGATACCTTCCTGAATCAGGTCAAGGTGACACCCGCTGCGTCGACTGACAATTGCCGGTAGTCCGCTGGCCATGGCTTCATTAACAACCAGTCCCCAGGTTTCGTCATAGTCAGACGCTAATATTAAACAATGGCTTAGCGAGTAGGCGATCGGAAGTTGTGATTGATTCAGAAAGCCTGCAAACCTGACATTAAGCGTGTGCTTGTTTACATAGGCTTTCGCCTCGCGCATCAAATCGCCGCTACCCACAATTAATAAACATGTATTTTTATCATTGAGCCTTTGAAATGCGTGAAGTATATCAAGTATATGTTTTTTAGCGCTCAGTTTACCCACATAACAAAAACAGAATGCTTTTTCTGCAATGCGCCATTTCGAGCGAAGGCTAATCAGCTGATCCTCGCCTGTGACGGCTCTTCGCTTGAAAAATTTATTGTCAACGAAATAGGGGCAGCTGAAGATATCCCCGGCATTCACCCCGTTGGCAAGATAAAAATCACGATTTGCCGTGCCGATTGACAGGTATTTATCGAACTGACTTAATAGCAGGCGATGGATGAGGCTTTTGTAATACGCTCTGGGTTTCAGGTTATTACTTTCCGCGCGAATCAGGCAGGGTATTTTCAATCCACGAGCGCACCACAATACCTGGATAAGCCCCAGGCATTGCCAGCCTGTCAATAGCAGCGCATCGGGGTTGGTTTCCCGGATAATATGTCTGGTATTTTTCAGTCGAAGCGAAAAAAAATTATCGAGCGCGAGGTCACCACTTAAATTCTCGGTTTTTACGTTAGACCAGCAATAGCCCTCAAACATGGGGATGTCCCATTGAAAGGGCTGATCGAAACCAACGCCCTGTTTGTCAGCATCCGGGATTGTTAAATAAAGCACCTCAAACTGATAGTCACTGAGGTGTTTATGCAGGTATCGAAACCAGGGGACCTGATATTGCACAGGGTGGGTTGCGACAATCAGAACTTTAGGTTTTTTCGAAGACACGCTATCAGTAGTGCTGGTTATGATAACTTAGATTGTAAATAACGGCATGGGCTGCAATTCTTGAAAAAATAACGCCCTGATCAATACAGTAGCGCTGGTGTCTTCCTCTAAAAGACATTGCAATCCGCCGCAGTGACCAGGCACAGGAATTTGCTGCCGGGACTTACGAGGCCTTTTGTCCGACGAGTTCTTTTGCCTGAAGATCGGCATGGTAAGAAGAGCGAACCATTGGGCCGGATGCAATATGTGAGAAACCCATTGGATAGCCCAGGTGTGCTAATTCATCAAATTCAGATGGATTAACGTAGCGTTTTACCGGCAGGTGATAGCGTGAAGGCTGTAAATACTGTCCAATAGTCAGCATGTCTACATTATGGGCCCGCATGTCCTGCATCACTTCAAGAATTTCATCGTTTGTTTCGCCAAGGCCAACCATTAGCCCAGACTTGGTGGGTATTTGCGGATGATTGCGCTTGAACGTCTTTAACAGCCCAAGCGAATGATGATAGTCAGAACCGGGACGTGCCGCGCGGTATAAGCGTGGAACAGTTTCCAGGTTATGGTTAAAAACATCAGGCGGCGCCCTGTCCATAATTTCAACAGCAACATCCATGCGGCCTCTGAAATCGGGAACCAGAATTTCAATTTTTGTCTGCGGTGAGCGTTTTCGGACCTGCGTAATGCATTCAACAAAGTGACCGGCACCACCATCACGCAAATCATCACGATCAACGGATGTAATAACAACATATTTAAGCTGCATCGACTTAATGGTCTTTGCCAGGTTAATGGGTTCATCAGTGTCCAACGGGTTTGGGCGTCCATGGCCAACATCGCAAAATGGACAACGACGAGTGCATATGTCACCCATAATCATAAATGTAGCGGTGCCGTGACCGAAACACTCTCCCAGGTTTGGGCAGCCCGCTTCTTCGCAAACGGTGTGCAGCTTGTTTTCTCTGAGTATTTTCTTCAGGCGATGTACTTCAGCCGTTCCGGAAAATTGAGCCCGAATCCAGTTTGGCTTTCGTAGACGTGTTTCAGCCGTTGTCGGGGCGATTTTTACTGGTATTTTTGCGACCTTGTCCTCGCCCCTGAATTTGGTACCGTAAACAATGGGTCGTCGACGTTTGGTTTTTGCTTCGCTCATGATCTGTTGTTCTTCATCTGAAATTGTCCTTATTCGCGTGTTTCTATGCTGCAACTTCCATGTAGTCTTCCATGGGCGGGCAGGTGCAAACCAGGTTCCTGTCACCGTAAACATTGTCAACCCTGGCAACGGGTGGCCAGTACTTATACTCTTTCACCCATTCAAGCGGGAAATACGCGGTCTGCTTACTGTAGGGTTTGTCCCAGCTTTCGGCAATCAATAATTCCTGAATGTGCGGCGCATTTGTAAGCACGTTATTTTTTGCATCAACTTCGCCGCGTTCAATCTGGGAAATTTCATCTCGTATGTGAATCATTGCATCACAAAACCGATCTAGTTCGGCCTTATTTTCACTCTCAGTCGGTTCTATCATGAGGGTATCGACAACGGGAAACGACATGGTAGGTGCATGAAAACCGAAATCGACCAGACGCTTTGCAACGTCATCGACACTAATGCCGGTTTTTTCTTTAATGCCTCTCAGATCAATAATACATTCATGAGCAACCCGTCCGTTTGCACCGCTGTACAAGACCGGGAAGTGTGGATTGAGCCTGGCGGCAATATAGTTAGCGTTTAATATCGCCTGCTCAGTCGCTTTTTTCAATCCTTCAGCACCCATAAGCACGATGTATGCCCATGAGATTGGTAATATACTCGCGGAGCTCCAGGGTGCTGCGGCAATTGTGCCCACCGATGAGCCGGGCGTGGCGTCAGGGTTAACCCCTTCGACGACGGCATGATTGGGAAGAAAGGGCGCCAAATGCCGACCCACGCCGATGGGTCCCATTCCGGGCCCACCACCTCCATGAGGTATGCAGAAGGTTTTATGCAGATTCATGTGCATGACGTCAGCGCCAAATTTACCCGGTTTGCACAAACCAACCATTGCATTCAGATTTGCGCCGTCCATGTAGACCTGGCCGCCGTTATCATGTATGCATTGGCAAATTTCAACGATATCCTGCTCAAATACCCCATGTGTTGACGGATAGGTGATCATCAACGCCGCCAGGTTGGCTTTATTAGCCTGGGCTTTTTCACGAAGATCATCCACATCAACATTGCCTTTTTCATCCGACTTGATAACAATTACCTTGAAGCCGGCCATGATTGCGCTGGCGGGATTTGTACCGTGCGACGATTGCGGTATAAGGCAAATGTCACGGTGGTCATCGCCATTGGTCTTATGGTATTTACGAATGCACAGAAGGCCGGTGTATTCACCTTGCGAGCCGGCATTGGGTTGAAGTGAAACACGGTCAAATCCGGTTAATTCACACAACATGTTTTCCAGTTCTTCAAATAGCTGCTGATAGCCCTGCGTCTGATCTAATGGTGCAAAAGGGTGTATTGCGGAAAAATTACGAAAGGTGATCGGTATCATTTCAGTCGTTGCATTCAGCTTCATGGTGCAGGAGCCAAGCGGAATCATCGACCTGTCCAGTGCGATGTCCTTATTTGCCAGACGTTTCACATAGCGCAGCATCTCAGTTTCTGAATGATACATGTTAAACACCGGATGTGTTAAGAACTGAGATTGTCTTTGCAGATTATCCGGAATAGAAGTCTGCACAATCTCGTCCATCCGGTTGATGTCGAGCTTATTGAGCGCCTTGGTATCAAAAACCTGCCAAAGTGTCTCTATATTGATTCGCCTTGTCGTTTCATCAAGAGATATCCCCAGATGGTCGCCGTCGATAACTCTCAGATTAACCCTGGATTCACGTGCCTTGGCGGCCAGGCGCCAGGCAACACCCGGGGTGTGCACGCACAGAGTATCGAAGTGATTAGGGTTAATCACTTTAAATCCCAGCTTCTCAATACCTTCAGCCACTATCCGCGTCTTTCGATGGACCCGGCGCGCGATAGTTTTTATACCGTCAGGACCATGATAACAGGCATAGAGCGCTGCTATAATCGCAAGCAGTACCTGGGCCGTACAGATATTACTGGTGGCCTTGTCGCGGCGAATGTGCTGTTCGCGTGTCTGCAGCGCCATCCGCAGGGCAGGTTTCCCCTGAGCGTCTACGGAGACGCCGATAATCCGGCCCGGTATCGAGCGCTTGAAGGCATCCCTGGTTGCAAAAAAAGCAGCATGCGGCCCGCCGTATCCCATGGGAACACCAAAGCGTTGGGAGTTGCCAACCACAATATCGGCTCCCCATTCACCAGGGGGCTTCAGCATGGCCAGAGCGAGTAAATCGCTGGCTACGATCACCAGTGCCTTCTTCTCATGCGCCTGATCAACAATTTTTGAATAATCATCGACTGAACCGTAAGTATCAGGATACTGAACCAGTATGGCAAAATAATCCATTGTATTTGAGTATTGGTGCACATCGCCAAGGACGACATCAATGCCCATGGTTTCAGCACGGGTCTGAATAACGGCTATCGTCTGGGGATGGCAGCAGTCGGAAACCAAAAGCGCTGTTGATTTGCTTTTTGAAGTGCGTTTAGCCATCACCATCGCTTCAGCGGCAGCGGTCGCTTCATCTAACAAAGATGCATTGGCAATCTCCATGCCTGTTAAATCCATAACCATTTGCTGAAAGTTCAATAAAACCTCGAGCCGCCCCTGACTGACCTCAGCCTGGTAAGGGGTATAAGCGGTATACCAGCTCGGGTTTTCAAGTACCACACGCTTAATCACATTGGGTGTGACTGTGCCGTAATAGCCCATCCCAATCATGGAGATAAATACCTTGTTACGATCTTTCATTTTACGCACGTAGGAGATAGTGCGTCGTTCGCTCATCGGCGGATCGATATTGATATCATCTTTTAAACGAATGTTTTCAGGTATGGTTTCGTTTATAAGCTGATCCATGGATTTAGCATTTACGGTTTGCAGCATCTCCCGGGTCTCAGCCTGGTCAGGTCCAATATGGCGGCGGTGGAAATCCTGATGCATTTCAAGGTCAAATAAACTGGGGC
>JAHEKD010000086.1 GCA_024638545.1 Gammaproteobacteria bacterium | reverse complement strand
GGGCGTGGCAAGGGACCGTCGCAGTAGTAGGGTGGTGAGAAATGCGGGTTAAGATGAGCGGCATTGAAATTGCACCAGGCAAGATCAGTCTGTGGGTTGCCAGATTGTTTGCTGAAACCAATACGATCCTGCTGATACATCAACTACTCCGGTGCCCGTTTTCAGCTTATTTGAAATATACTGATTGTCCGTGGCTATTCGCATCCCAGTACTTCGTATTGCGAGTGATTAAGGCATGATAATTTAAATGCCCGTAAAATCGCCTGCCGGACCCGTTTTTAGTTAATGTCACTATTGCCATAATTTTCAGAGCACAATAAACTTCATACCCTGGAATTAATTATGATCAATTATCGATGGTTAAATTGTACAGTCACGCCCTTTGCGATTAATTTATTAGACGCTGAAAAAATGATTATCTATCTGCTACAATAATGCAAATTCAGTAGAGCAAGCGTTTATTGATCACAGCAGGAGGGCGATTCAACCAGAATGAAAAAACGAATTCAGCAGCCTGTTATGATATTTGCGGTTTGCTTTTGCATTATCGTGTTTTCAACCTCGGCACAGGAACACAACAGGCAGTCAAGATTAGATGCCCTGTTTACACTCCTCGCCCAGTCAACCAGTGAACATCAGGCCAAACAAATTGAACAGCTTATATGGTCGTGGTGGTTTATCTCGGATAACGAACAGGTAAACACCATTATGCAGCAGCTGTTAGCCGCCAGAGAAAAACAGGATTACGAATCTGCATTTAAACTGGCTGACAAGATTGTAGAGCTGGAACCGGATAATGCTGAAGGCTGGAATCAACGCGCGACTGTACGTTTTTTACTGGGTAATTATGATGATTCGCTGGAAGATATCGTCGAAACATTAAAGCGCGAGCCTCGTCATTTCGGCGCTTTATCTGGACGGGCATACATACTTTTGAAACAAAACAAAAATCGTGAAGCCATCGAAACCATTAATGCGGCTTTAAAAATCCACCCTTTTCTGGGATTGCGTCACAGTATACCGAATATACAAAATAGTCTGCCGCTGTAGATTTTTTTTGAAAATAAACGATGATATATCAACTTAAACCAGCACAAAAGATTCCCTCAAGATTAGCAGCTTCTGGCTCTATTGTGTATTGGAAAATTATTAATCGCAAAATCTTGAGGAAAATTCATTGATTCTTAGTGATATGGCCAAGATGTTTGTCAGCAGCTTTAAGGATCTGTTGCCAATTATTCTCGTTATCGCTTTTTTCCAGATTCTGGTTTTGAAGCAACCCATTCCTAATCTGGCTGAGCTGATTATCGGCATACTCTTCGTTGTTGCAGGACTGAGTTTTTTTATTAAAGGCCTGGAGATGGGGCTGTTTCCCATTGGTGAAAGTATGGCCTATGATTTTGCCCGCAAAGGCAGCGTGTTCTGGTTGATGGTGTTCGCCTTTTGTTTGGGATTTGGTACCACCGTTGCAGAACCTGCACTCATTGCTGTTGCGGATGAGGCCGCAACTGTAGCCGCCGAGGGTCAGATGATAGCTGATAGCGATGCGGCCAGAGAAAATTACGCATTAGGCCTGAGACTGACTGTTGCAGTGTCCGTTGGACTGGCAATCCTTGTTGGTGTATTACGAATAATACGGGGCTGGCCTATTCAGTATTTAATTATTGGTGGCTATATAGGTGTTGTAATAATGACTGTATTCGCGCCTGCGCAAATAATAGGTATTGCCTATGATTCCGGGGGTGTGACCACGTCAACGATAACGGTACCGCTGGTAACCGCGCTTGGAGTCGGACTCGCTTCATCCATTAAGGGCAGAAATCCGGTTACGGACGGCTTTGGTCTGATTGCATTCGCGTCATTGACGCCGATGATTTTTGTCATGCTATACGGTATGGTAGTGCTGTCCTGATGATTGGGGATCTTTTCAATACGCTCATTTCAACAATCAGGGATGTTGTGCCGATTGCAATCATACTGTTCGGTTTTCAATTATTTGTGCTGCGGCGTAAAATTCCAAATCTTGGCCGGGTTTTAATTGGATTTGTATATGTTTTAGTCGGGCTGACATTCTTTTTATATGGCCTCGAGAAAGCACTTTTTCCGTTAGGAAAGCTGATGGCGAAACAGTTAACGGCACCTGAGTTTATCGGACTGATCAGGCAAACAGGTGAGGTCATAGAGTCTGTTGACTGGTGGCAGTATAAATGGGTTTATTTGTTTGCTTTTTCAATCGGCTTTGCAACCACTATAGCAGAACCTGCATTGCTGGCGGTTGCGATTAAAGCAAATCAGGTGTCCGGCGGTTCTGTTGGTATTTGGGGTTTAAGGATTTCAGTTGCACTGGGCGTGGCGATCGGTATCTCGATGGGAACCTACAGAATCGTCACCGGAACGCCTTTGTATTGGTATATTGTAACGGGCTATATC
Source organism: Gammaproteobacteria bacterium (assembly GCA_024638545.1). GTDB lineage: Bacteria > Pseudomonadota > Gammaproteobacteria > Arenicellales > JAHEKD01 > JAHEKD01. The sequence goes on along the minus strand of JAHEKD010000086.1, from coordinate 5,928 downwards.
GCGGTCATTATACAAACGGTTTTTGCGCCGAAATCGATTATTGCATTGGCGTACGATTCGGGTGGTGTGACCACTTCGACGGTGACCGTGCCAATCGTTGCGGCCCTGGGGCTTGGACTGGCAAGTACTGTGCCGGGTCGTAATCCGGTACTCGACGGGTTTGGATTAATTGCCTTCGCAAGCCTGTTTCCGATGATAACTGTAATGGCGTATGCTCAATTATCTGAGTGGCGCGCTAAACGATTAACTGTGGAGAATTGATATGCATTTTAAATTGATTTGTGCATTTGTGAATGATCAGAAAACCGATGCTGTTATGAATGCAGCAAGAGAAAGAGGCGCAACGGGTGCCACAGTGATTACCAGCGCCCGGGGTGAGGGTAACAAAAGCACCAAGACATTTTTTGGATTAAATCTTGAGACTCAGCGTGATGTTGTTTTGTTTTTGACAGAAGAACACTTAAGCCGGGAAATACTGGAGACGATTGCTGAAGTAGGGGAGTTTGATACAAAATCCGGAACCGGGATTGCCTTTAAAGTTGATGTTGAAGATGCAGTTGGTGTGGCCCATCAGATGGAAATCCTGCAGGATGCGGTGGGAGAGGAACTATGAAGAAGAGTGTACCGATTCTAGTTAAGGACATTATGGTGACCGAATTCGATATTGTTGAAAGTTTTTCAACAATTGCCGACGCCTTGCGCGAGTCCAAGCATCTTGAAAATGAGTGCGTGTTTGTCGAGCGTCGTCATGATCACGATGAATATGGCATTCTTCTGCTTGCAGATGTTGCCAAGGAAGTGCTTTCAGTTGATAAGTCCGCGGAAAGGGTTAATGTTTACGAAATCATGAGCAAGCCTGTAATTTACATTAGACCGGAAATGGATATTCGCTACTGTACTCGACTGTTTAAGAAATTCGGACTGACCAGAGCGCCCGTCATTGGGGGCGGAAAGATATTGGGTCTTGTGAGTTATAAAGATATTGTCTTGAAAGGTATGCTCAAGACGCTTTAGTTTAACAGCGTTTCGTACCTGACTTTATGATGATTGGATTTTCAGCCATTGCCTGGAATTCCATAGCAGTAAACTGATCTGTGCGACTTGATACAGGCGGGGTAGCAAGCGGATATATCCGGGTTAAGGTTCTTTTTTTGAATCTTCATCCATCAAAATATCGTGGCCGTGACGCTCGAGATCATCAAACTGCCTGGTCTTTATGGCCCAGGCAAAAACAGCGATAATGATCATCACCAGGATTATCGCGATCGGAATCAGCAAAAAAAGTATTTCCATTAAAACGCTGCTCTCAGTCTTTGGGCATTCATCACCACTATAATCGAACTCAATGACATTCCAATTGCTGCAAATAAGGGCGTTATCATTCCGCAGGCTGCAAACGGAATAGCCATTAAATTGTATGCCACCGCCCAGGTTATGTTCTGGTGAATTATCTTTGATGTCTTTTTTGATATCCGGTCAAGCGTGATGATTGATTCAAGGCCCGGCTGCGCCATAACAATATCAGCGCCGCAAACAGCCAGTGGCGATGCACCAGCCACTGCTATGGAGACATCGGCCGCGGCCAGCACGGGTGAATCATTGATACCGTCTCCGATCATCAGTATGCTTGCATCATTCTCATCTTGAAGCGTCTTGACAATCCCAAGCTTGTCTTCAGGCTTGCATTCGCTGTAAACGTCTTCAATAGCGAGTTCCTTAGCAATATTATATGCTGCCGAGGGTGTGTCACCAGTAAGCATAAGAACAGCTTTATCCCCGGCTTTAAAATAGTCTATTAACTCATAAACACCATTTCTTAGATCCTGTTTATATTCGAAGCCGGCAAGCACGGAATTTCGGTCTGCCAGAAGGACAGAAAAATCGTATTTGTCTGCATCAATCTGTATCCCTGTATTACTCTGAATGAATTTTACTGACCCGATGAAATACTCCTTCGAGTTTACCTTCGCGCTAATTCCTTTTGCGGTATGATAGCGCCAGTCTGCAGTTTGATACAAACTTTGCTTATTCGCCTGGAGAAACGCCTTTGCGAGCGGGTGATCCGAGTTAATCTCAAGGCTTGCTGCCAATCTTAGTGCCTGTAATTTGGTCGAATCATCAAAGGTCTTCACGTTATCAATTCTGAGCGTCTCACTCGTCAGTGTCCCGGTTTTATCAAATATGACATGAGTGATTTTGTTTAAACGCTCAATAGACTGTGCATCCGTGAGCATTAACCCATTATCAATGAGCTTGCTGGTAGCGGCAGCATAGGCGCAGGGTACAGATAATGACAGTGCACATGGGCAGGAAACCACCAAAACGGCGACGGTTGTGGCAAGCCACTGTTCAGGTGCCGTATGCCACCAGTAGATGGCAACGCCACTAGCAACTGCTAATACTCCGGTGACAAACCATCTGGCAATCATATCAATCAACGGTAAATCGCCGGCCTGCTGTGTGAGCCCCTGCCTGGTCATTTTCTCTATCGCACAATAGACGGTATTCTGGCCGCAGGCGGTCACCTTTATCACTAATGGATTGTCATTATTTACACTCCCGGCAAGGACCTTGTCACCTTTACCCACTTCAACGGGCCTGCTTTCGCCGCTGATCATGGCCTGATTTACAGATGAGCTGCCGCTTGTGACAATCCCATCGGCAGGTATGACATTGCCTTGCAGAACTCTTACCCAGTCGCCGGCGCAAAGCTCCTCCGCGGTGACTGTCTCACTCATTGCGCTTATTGAATGTTCCTTAAGCCGTAATGCCCAAAGCGGTGTGTTTGCAGCCAGCCGTTCTATACTGTGGCTTGCCGCAAGGATTGAGCTGTGCATGAAATATCTGGCAACAAGCAATAATAAGACAAACATGGCGATCGAGTCATAGTAGACCTCACCGTTAACTGTAATCAATGTCCAGATGCTGGCAAGAAAGGCAAGGCTTAGGCCCAGGCAAACGGGAACATCCATACCGGGTTGAAAGCTGCGCAGCTGATAAAAGCTGGATTTGAAAAAACCCTGCGCGCTGTAGAAAATGATCGGCAGTGTGAATAAAAGCCCTAATTTCTGAAAAAACTGCTTCCACATATCGTCCATACCTGTGTAATGACCGTAATAAAGTGCGACAGATATAATCATCACCTGCATGGCTAATACTGCGGTAATGCCAATGCGCCGGATTTGCTGACTTCGCTGGACGAGCTGTTGTTTATATTGAATTCTGGGTTCGTAGGGAGTGGCGACATAGCCGATCTCCCGTATTATTGTCAAAATCTTGCTCAGCGGGATTTGATCCTGATTCCACTTCAAAACCGCAATCATTCTCGTGAAATTGACTTCGATTGAAATAATCCCGGCTTGAGTATTCAGCTGCCTCTCAATCAGCCAGGCACAGGCAACACAGGTTAATCCCTCCAGCATTAGCGTGATTTCGTCGATACCGTCACTGGCGGAATTTACATACCGGGAGCGAATAGTCGGTCGGTCGTAAATGATATTTTTATTCATTATGCCGGGGATTATATCCTGCGGCTTCTTAGCTGAACGCGGGTCCCTGTAATGGTAATAGTCGGTTAAGCCATTTTCGACAATTGTCTGCGCAACAGCCTGACAGCCCGCACAGCACATGGGTCGGTCCTCGCCATTAATCGTCACCCTGAAGCTTTTATTGACAGGTACAGAAAGTCCGCAATGAAAGCATGTCTCCATTGTTTCCGTGAGTGTAAATTTGTTACTATGATCGGACATTCATGCTAGATATGATGAGAATACCTTAATACAAATGTGGAATTAGAATATAATTATACTTGCTTTTTTGAATCTATATATAGCATTAAAGATGATCGCTGTTGACACTATCGAAAGGAGATTTTAATGCAACTAAAACATTTGCCAGGCCTGATGAGAAGCCCAGTTGATGAATGGCGCGCAATACGAAGTGAAAAGCCAACAATAAGTAATGTCTACCTGACCCTGGTCGTAATACTCGGTGCGATTGCACCTATATGCGGATATATCGGCACCACAATGGTTGGATGGAGTATTGGAGACGGGCCGGTGATCAAATTGACCAGTTCCAGCGCCATCAAGATTTCAATCCTATTCTATATCGCCATACTGATTGCTGTATTCGCCATCGGCTGCATGATTAAATGGATGGGCGATACCTATGGCTTCACGCGAAGCCTGGCTCGTTGCGTGCAGCTTTCTGCCTTTGTCGCAGCACCGCTGATGGCGCTGGGCGTGTTTTTATTGTTTTCTGAAGTTTGGATTATTTATCTCATCGGACTGCCTGCACTTATGTACAGTGTTTATCTGCTTTACTCCGGCGTACCCACCATGCTCGATATCCCAAAGGAGAAGGGTTTTCTGCTATCAAGTGCGATACTTGCAGTCGGATTGGTGACATTGGTTGGCTTATTAGCCTCGACTGTTATTCTTTGGGGCATGGGTGTTGCTCCAAGCTTTACTAACTGAGGATTCAAAAATGACAACAGAAACTCCGCAGACATACAATTTTAATGTGGTAAAACAATTTGCAGTGATGACGGTGGTATGGGGCATCGTCGGAATGCTGGTTGGGGTGGTAATAGCTGCTCAACTGGTCTGGCCTCAGCTGAATTTTGATACACCCTGGCTGACGTTTGGACGGCTGCGCCCCTTGCATACCAATGCCGTAGTCTTTGCTTTTGGCGGTTGCGCGCTGTTTGCAACCTCTTATTACGTCGTTCAGCGTACCTGTCATGTCAGGCTGTTTTCTGACAAGCTGGCGGCTTTTACCTTCTGGGGGTGGCAGCTGGTGATTCTACTTGCCGCAATTACGCTGCCGATGGGTCTGACTACAACAAAAGAATATGCCGAACTGGAATGGCCCATCGATATTTTGATAGCCGTGGTTTGGGTCTCTTATGCTGTGGTGTTTTTCGGCACAATCATGAAGCGAAAAATAAAGCATATTTACGTTGCTAACTGGTTTTTTGGCAGTTTTATTCTGACCGTTGCTATTTTGCATATTTTCAATAATCTTGAATACCCTGTTGGCTGGTTTAAATCCTACTCCATCTACGCTGGCGTCCAGGATGCAATGATCCAGTGGTGGTATGGGCACAATGCCGTTGGTTTCTTTCTTACGGCGGGCTTTTTGGGAATTATGTATTATTTTATCCCCAAGCAGGCAGAACGCCCTGTTTATTCATACCGGCTTTCGGTCGTTCACTTCTGGGCCCTAATCTTTACCTACATCTGGGCTGGTCCGCATCATTTACACTACACCGCATTACCTGACTGGGCGCAGTCTATCGGGATGGTGTTTTCACTGATACTGCTGGCACCCTCCTGGGGCGGTATGATCAACGGTATCATGACGCTCTCAGGTGCCTGGCATAAATTACGTACCGATCCTATTTTGAAGTTCCTGGTTGTGTCAGTCTCTTTTTACGGCATGTCGACATTCGAAGGGCCAATGATGTCTATAAAAACCGTCAATTCACTTTCTCATTTCACTGACTGGACTATCGGTCACGTGCATTCGGGTGCATTGGGCTGGGTAGGCATGATATCGATCGGTGCCATGTATTATTTGATTCCAAGACTTTTTGGCCGCGAGATATATAGTGTAAAACTAATTGAAATGCACTTCTGGATGGCGACAATTGGCATTGTCTTTTATATTACCGCCATGTGGGTGTCGGGAATTATGCAGGGGCTGATGTGGCGGGCCGTCAATGAAGACGGTACCTTGATTTACAATTTTATTGAAACAGTACAGGCGATGCATCCCTACTACATGATCCGTTTATTGGGTGGGTTGATTTATCTGGGCGGGATGTTCGTTATGGCTTATAACCTGTTTCGCACCGTCTACGGTGCAAAACAGGTCGAGGCCCTGATTCCTGCAGTGAGCCATCGATAGGGAGATTTCATTATG
>JAHEKD010000085.1:4274-8365 GCA_024638545.1 Gammaproteobacteria bacterium | reverse complement strand
CAAGCGCAATGTCCATACAGCGCACACCCGGCTTAACCAGCTTTAATCCCTCGCTGTGTACCTCGCAGTTAATCTCCCATAATTTAAGGTGGGCATCACTGCAATGATCGTAGAACAACGTTCGCTCAAGGGCCTGATAGTAGCCAGAAAGCATCGAAAAACAGTTGAGGCTTAGGATATCCCCTTTTTGAACCCGTCGCGTTGTTACCGGATTGTGTGCACCATCGGTATTAATTCCCGACTGAAACCAGGTCCAGGTGTCCATCAGTTCCGTATGCGGGTAGGTTTTCGCGATGGCCCTGACCATTGCCTGGGTTGAATGCAGTGCAACTTCGTACTCAGGTACATTTTCATGAACGGCTTCAACCAGCGCGGCACCGCCGATGTCACAAATTCGGGCTCCCTGTCTGATTAAGGCATGCTCCTCGGCTGACTTGACCATGCGCATCTGCATGCTCGCCATGCCGATATCTACAAATTGAGCATCATCGAGCACATCTTCAAATTTCTGTTTTCGCTCCAGGGTAACATGATCAAATTCCATGCCGACTTTACCTTTATTTGGAACAAGTTTTTGTATCCCGCGAAAAAAATTATCCTTTTTCCAGTCGGTATATACCAGGTTATCATGTCCAAAAGTCTGTCGATAAGGCTGACCGCCATCTATATTTGCAGACAGCGTAGTGATCCTGTCATGCGTTACAATAAGTCCGTACGGTCGCCCAAATTCACAATAAACAAAATCTGCAAAATAATTTATATTATGAATTGAAGTAAAAATAGCCGAATGAATATCATTATCTTTCATATGCTTACGCAACTTTAATAAACGCGCTTCCATCTCGCCAACGGAAAACGTGGGCTTGGGCGGCTGGCCATTTTTAATTTCAATCAATTCCGGTAATGACATGATTAGCTTCCTCAATTTTTACAGTATTAATTTATCCTGAATGGGCTTAGATTAAATTTACAAAAGATATTTGAAATCTATCTTACAATCTGGTTATAATCCACTATCAGATAAGTAATTCACATTTAAGTTTACATAGGGGTTTATCTAGGAAAAAATCGTACACATATTTAGGAATTCCAAAGGCGAAAAGTTTCGTTCCGTCCATCCTCCTTCCCGTACGACAAACCCCTCTTTGGACGGAACTATTCTGAGCCCCGCTTCTACCCCAGGCGGGGCTTTTTTTATGCCCGGGGCGTTGATGAAGCATGACCAGTCTCTTTGACGGTGATTAACCGGTTTTACAGATGATCAATCTCAGGCTATTTTCCCTAATCCCCGTTTAACTTTTAGCTGCCTTTTTGAATACGCCTGAGAGTACAGTAAATACGGCAATAAACTCAAAACTCATTATCAGCACAATTGTAGGTGCAGGTGCACTGTCTATGAAGAAACTCAGATATATGCCGAAGAATGCTGCGCTTGCTGCAACTGCAATCGAACATAGCATCATCTTTTCAAAACTCCGCGTAAGCAGAAAAGCAATAGCGCCGGGTGAGACAAGCATTGCAATAGCAAGAATAATACCGACAGCTTTCAGTGCACCAACAATTGTTAAGGATAAAACAGCAAGTAAACTATAGTGCAAAAAGGTCACCGGCAGGCCTATGGCCCTGGCATGTTGATGATCAAAACTGTGAACCAGCAGATCTTTGCGCTTTATCAAAATAAATGCAACTGCAAGCAAGGCAATAACGGCGCTTTCGGAGACATTAAGCCAGGTCACACCGAGCATATCACCGAAGAGAATATGATCGAGATGCACATCTGTTTCGACCTTTACATACAGTACCAGCCCAAAAGCAAACATCCCGGAGAATACGACGCCCATTACCGTATCTTCTTTAATCCGGCTGTTGTGTTTTAAAAAACCCGTTGCGATGGCGCAGAACATACCCGCGGCAAAAGCACCGATTGCCAGCGGGATGTTAATGATATAAGCAAGCACTACTCCAGGTAGTATGGAATGGGAAATGGCATCACCCATTAACGACCAGCCCTTTAGAACCAGGAAAGAGGACAGCATGGCCATAGGCACGGATACCAGCATGGTAATCACAAATGCCTTTTGCATAAATGCAAATTCAAAGGGCGTGAGAAGCAGTGCTAACAGTTCAGTCAATCTGCCTGCCTCATGGTTTGCGCGATTCTGCGTTTCGTAGCCAGCATGCCGTGGACAGGTGCAAATATAAATGCTCCAAGAAATACCAGCACCTGCATAACAACTATAATGCCGCCAGTTGCGCCATCAATAAAGTAACTTAAGTAAGCGCCAATAAAACTGGTGAATACACCAATCAATACGCTTATCAGTATCAATAATGGAAAACGATCTGTTAATAAATAAGCGGTTGCACCTGGAATCACTACTACAGCAATAACTAAAAAAGCCCCTACAGTCTGTAACGCCGCGACTGTTGAAGCACTTAGTAAAGTAAAAAACAACAGGTTTAACCGATCAGGATTCAATCCGATTGATCGAGCATGATTTTCATCAAAAAATACAACCATCAAATCTTTCCATTTAGCAAATAAGATAAACAAGGTAATACTGCCGATCAAGACCAGCTGCAGTGTGTCTGCTGGCGTAATTGCCAGGATATTACCAAGTACAATTGTTTGAATATTCACTGAGGATGGCGACAATGAAATCATGAACAGACCGAGACCAAAAAAAGAGGTGAATATCAAACCAATTATGGCATCCTGCTTTAGCTTTGTACGCTGATTCAGAAATAACATTGCCCCGGCAGCCAGTCCACCTGATATAAACGCACCCAATGAAAAAGGCAAACCCAGCATATACGCCGCAGCAACACCTGGAACAATTGAATGCGATAAGGCATCTCCGATCAGCGACCAGCCTTTCAGTATTAGGTAAGCTGATAAAAACGCACAAACCCCGCCAACAAGAGCGCTCACCCACATTGCGTTGATCATGTAGTTGTAGTTAAAGGGTTCCAGAAGGTATGCCATCACAGCTTTTAATTTTCGTTACTGACGTCGTCTTCGTTTTCACCATATATAACAAACGGACGCTCATCATCTGTCAGTACTGTCACCTGTCTGGGGTCCTCATCATCGTGTAAATCTGAACCCCCAAGAATGAAATGACGCAAAACCCCACCAAAAGCATTTTCAAGATTTGCCTGAGTGAACACATTTTCAGTTTTTCCAGATGCCAGGACTGTTCCTTTTATCAAGACAGCCCGGTCACTGAATTCAGGCACACTACCAAGATTATGGGTTGATACAAGCATGACACGACCTTCATCACGCAGCGATTTCAACAAGGTGATAATCTGTTCCTCTGTGGTGACATCCACACCGGTGAATGGCTCATCCAGAAGAATAATCTGCCCTTCCTGCGCCAGCGCACGGGCCAGAAACACACGCTTTTTCTGTCCGCCGGATAGTTCGCCAATCTGTCGCTCGCTGTACTTGGTCATGCTAACCCGCTCGAGTGCCTGGGCCACCAGCTCGTAGTCATGACTGCCTGCTATCCGCAACCAGTTCATATGCCCATAGCGACCCATCATTACAACGTCTTTAACCAGCACAGGAAAATTCCAGTCTACATCTTCACTTTGCGGGACGTATGCAACTAAATTGTCTTTTAATGCTTTTTCTTTAGGCTGACCAAGGATAGTAACAGTTCCTTGTGCCAGTGGAACGAATCCCATAATGGCCTTAAACAGGGTGGATTTACCACTACCGTTGATCCCCACCAGCGCAGTTATTGTGCCACGGGGAATTTTAAAACTTGTATTACGAAGTGCGGTATGTCCATTACGATAGGTTACCGTAATATTGTCAACTGACAGACCAGCACTCACACCGGCGGGTGGGTGTTTTTCTGCTGTTGCAGTATCCATCATTCCAGTCCCTTTAGGATTGTTTCAGATGTGACTCTTAATAAATCCAGGTAAGTTGGTACCGGACCATCTGAATCACTCAAAGAATCAACATATAAAACACCGCCATACTTTGCCCCTGTTTCACGAGCGACCTGCTTTGCGGGGTCTGCAGGAACTGTACTCTCACTGAATATTGCCGGGATGTTTTTTTCCCTGATCTGGTC
>JAHEKD010000085.1:3082-4264 GCA_024638545.1 Gammaproteobacteria bacterium | reverse complement strand
CTGGTCGATTACTTTTCGCACCTGTTGTGGTGTGCCTTGCTGATCCGCATTAATTGGCCATAAATAGAGCTCTTTCAGGCCAAAGTCCCTGATCAGGTAACTGAATGCGCCTTCGCTGGTAACCAGCCAGCGCCGTGACTCAGGAATACGCGCAAGCGCTTCTCTTATCGGTTCCACGATTGCTTTAATTTCACTTGAGTAACGTTCGGCATTTAAATTATAAATTTTTTCATTATCCGTATCATACTTTACAAATGCCTTGCGCATATTTTCCACGTAAATCAGTGCATCAGTCGGCGACATCCAGGCATGTGGATTGGGTTTGCCGGAATATGGTCCCTCACCTATCCCAATTGGTTCTATTCCCTCTGTGACAATAACGCTGGGTACGTTTTTCAGGTTGTTAAAGAATTTTTCAAACCATAATTCAAGATTCATGCCGTTATAAAGAATCAAGTCAGCATCCTGTGCCTTGATGATATCTCTGGGTGTTGGCTGGTAATTGTGAATTTCTGCGCCGGGCTTGGTGATCGATTCAACGACAGCAACATCACCGACGATATTTTTCGCCATGTCCGCAAATATTGTAAAAGTTGTTACAATTTTAAATTTATCTGCCGCTAAAGTTGACCCGTTAATGGTAAATAACAGCAATATTGTGACAATGATTCTTGGAAGAGGATACTGCATGTTGATAAAATGACTTAAGTCTGGACTATAATGTTTGCATTATACTATAATTTTTAGCACTGGCTAAACTTTGACGGTCTAAAATATTAATGGTAACGTTGGATGACTGATTACTAATCTCGCTCATGAAAACTACCAACAGAAAGAAACCGAAACATGCTGAACGTTTTGAGCATGTGCGCGCAGCTCATCAACTTGAGGTTGCAGAGGATTATGTGGAAATGATTGCAGATTTGATTGTATCCCATGGTGAAGCGCGTGCCGTCGATCTGGCGCAGCGATTTGGTGTTACCAACGCCACAGTGAATAATACAATAGCACGACTGCAGCGTGACGGACTGGTGGAAAGCCAGCCCTACCGCTCTATTTTCCTGACAAAGAAAGGCCAGCTTATGGCCAAAAAAAGCCACGACAGGCATCAGACTGTACTCAATTTCCTGAAAATCATTGGTGTTAGTGAGGCAACCGCACAGATAGATGCTGAAGGCGTCG
>JAHEKD010000085.1:0-3072 GCA_024638545.1 Gammaproteobacteria bacterium | reverse complement strand
TCATGTCAGCGAAGAAACTCTAAACGCCTTCAAAAAAGTAATCCGCAGTAAATCCCCCTAGCCCGCATTTCTCACCACCCTACTACTGCGACGGTCCCTTGCCACGCCCTGTGGGCATTTTACTCGGTCAGGGTCCTCGACATAGTGTCAACGATACCTGCGGGCCCTTGTACCGGCACATATGGTGATAACATAATGCCGGCCTTTGGTCATAAAACCCATACAGGACGCATCCTTTGAACGTCTCGCTACGAAGTCCGGTGAGAAATGCGGGCTAAAACCGTCCGTGTGAGGCTGGATGATAAGCCGATTAATTCATCATCTACCCTCTGGCAGCAAATCAGGCAGAAGAGTGGAAAGAGGTTCGACATACCATAGAATGACCAGTGCGAGGATCTGTATTAAGACAAAGGGCAGTATACCCCTGTACATTTGCGTTGTTTTGACTTCGGGTGGTGCAACTCCACGTAGATAAAACAGGGCAAAACCAAACGGCGGCGTTAAAAACGACGTTTGCAGGTTGACCGCGATTAAGATCGTAACCCATTTTGGATCGAGATCCCCTCCAAAAATAACCGGTCCGACAATCGGAATAACGATATAAATGATTTCCAGGAAGTCCAGAACAAAACCCATTATGAATATCACGACGAGCACAAGTATCAGTACCGTATGCTCACTGTCAAATTGGCGAAGAAAATCCTGTATATAAGCATCGCCTCCGAATGTTTTCAGCGTGAGGTTGAGCATCTGCGAGCCTATTAATATCACAAAGACCATGGAAGTTATTTTAGTCGTCTGCAAAACCACATCCTGCATTACCCTTTCTCGTATCAATATAAAACATGCATAGGCAAATCCCGACAGGAAAATATAGTAACAAAAGGTAGCAACTATAATCGCAACTTGATTTTCTCCACTTATATTGCTGATTTGCATTCTCAAGTCAAACGCGCTTGAAATGAGCAGCAGTATTACCAGAGCTATCGCCGTTGTAATAATCGGCCATGTTATATATTTGTCTGCAGATAATCGAGTCGCAGCCAGCAGGATAGCGCCACCCGCACCCAGGCCTGCTGCTGCGGTGGGATTAGTCAAGCCCCCAAGAATTGAACCCAGCACTGCAACGATTAAAATAATCGGCGGAAAGACGACCCTTGAGATTTCATGTTTCCTAAGCTGAATAATCGCTGCAGCAACACCAGTGACTGTTAATACTGCTGGAATTGCATAATAAAAAAAAGCCTGGCCAGGCGTCGTTTGAGGATTAACCACAGCCCAGTCAATGGCCAGCAGGCCAAAGCAGCCGATGACGCCCGAAACGACAGGAATTTTCGGTTGCGCAGGAAAAATAGTCCAGGCGAGTGATAGCACAATTGTCGCCACCATAACCAGCATGGTTATTTTTGACGACAACGGTGGCGCAAAAAACGCCGCGGTAGAACCCGGTGCCGATTGCTGGCCGCCGCTCAATCCACTCACACTAAGCATTACCCAGACGATTAAGATTGCAACCGGTAATCCAAGTATCAGGCTGACCGGTTTAGACACAGACTCTGGGGTATCCTGCAGCTTCTGCACGTCCACGGCTGGTGCTTTTGCGGGATCACGCAAGGCGACAAATAAAATATAGGCAATATACAGCAATACCAGCAGCAGTCCCGGTATCATCGCGGCCTTGAACAAAGTGCCCACTGAAACGACTTCGCCCGGATGTGCTTCAGAATAAATTTCACCAACCTGCTGTCCTAACAAAACCAAAACGATTGAGGGAGGAATGATTTGTCCCAGTGTACCGGATGCACAGATTGATCCTGTTGCCAGCTCAGTGCTGTAACCGTTTTTTAGCATGGTTGGCAATGAAAGCAAACCCATCGTGACCACAGTCGCACCGACGATTCCGGTTGAAGCCGCCAGCAGGGCACCAACAACAACTACTGATATTGCAAGGCCGCCCGGCATGCTGCCAAATGCACGTGCCATTGTCGTCAACAGGTCTTCTGCGATACGTGAGCGTTCCAGTGTTATGCCCATAAATACAAATAAAGGCACGGCGAGCAGCACATCAACCGACGGGCCGCCCAGAATGTTACCAAATAATCGATTGGGTATTAGCCCGACATTCCTGAGCACTGACTGCAATGAATCTCTAATTATGGGGTTGCCGGATTCACTCACAAGCGCGCCATTAGCATTTAAAAGCAAAATAATAGTTAGTGAAATCAGCGCACTGCCTCCCAACGCAAACACTACAGGAAAGCCGGATAATATGCTGACGATTAAGCAGGAGAATACAATGATAATGGAAAGCTCCACGCCGTCGAGTCCGAATAGCATGCAGGGATTCCTAGTGTCCTGAAGACGGCTCAGGCAGCGAGCGCAGATACGCCTCGTCACGCAGGGCTGCAACCGACCTGAAAATAATTGAAATTGCCTGTACGAACATCACCAGTGCAAACAGCGGGATCAGTATTTTGAATAAATAAACGTCATCAAATCCTGAAGGGTTTGATGATGACTCCAGTTTCCAGCTGCGGAACTTAATCAAATCTCTGGAGAGATTTACACTGGAACTGGATATGGAGCGCCACATGTAAAACCAGCTAAAATACCAGAGCACCAATGTAAACGGGACTAATAAAATACAGGCGCCGATCAAATCCAGAACGCGTTTTGTACGATGCTTCAAACCCCCGTAAACAAGATCAACACGCACATGTCCGCCCTCAACCATTGTGTAACCCGTACCGAGCACTATCAGCAGTGCATTGTATAATCTGAGTTCCTCTGAGAACCATTGTGGTGTTACCCCAAAACTCGGCAGGAAAGGCCCCAAACTCATGCTTGACTGCTTAAATATTGCCTGCATGAACACAACCAGCACCTGTTGAATGACCATCAGCAGGGCCAGCCAGGCTATCAATCGTCCAATGGATGATACTGCAGAATCAATGCTCTCTGCGATGCCTGCAAGCCTGCGGGGATTTACCAGTCCCCAGCATAAAACCAGAAATATCAAGCTTAAGACTACGAATAAGAGCTCTTTTGAAGCGCCATAACGGATAAATTCAC
>JAHEKD010000084.1:4230-8384 GCA_024638545.1 Gammaproteobacteria bacterium | reverse complement strand
GGGATTACTGGGTTTGCCTAATGCAGGAAAATCAACATTTTTATCACGTGTATCAAAAGCGACCCCAAAAATTGCCGATTACCCTTTTACGACGCTTCATCCGGAACTGGGTGTTGTTTCATGTGGTCTGGACAGGAGTTTTGTACTTGCTGATTTACCGGGACTGATAGCGGGTGCTTCTTCCGGTACTGGCCTTGGGATTCAGTTTTTAAGGCACTTAAAACGCAACAGGCTTTTATTGCATATGGTGGATATATTTCCCATGGAAGCTCAGGATATGGTTGAAAACATCAGGATCATTGAAAAAGAACTTAAACAATTCAGCAATGAACTGTATAAAACACCACGCTGGTTAGTGTTAAATAAAATTGATGCAGGTTCGAAACTTGAGGTGCAAGAAAAAGTCACTTATATCAGGGAGAGAATCAAAACAGTTGACAGGTTTTTTGCAATATCGGCCGTTTCGGGTGAGGGTTGTGACCGATTAATCCAGTCCGTGATGGCATTTCTGGAATCAAGTTGCAGGCAAGATGACGAGCTCAAGCATGCGTAATAAGCCGGTCTGGGTTATCAAGATAGGCAGCTCATTGCTGACGGATCTTCGTACTGGTTTAAATAGTGCAGCGATAAAAGACTGGGTAAGGCAAATCAAGTATTTGATTGATCAAAAAGTAATGCCTGTGGTCGTATCTTCAGGTGCGCTTTCTGCAGGCATGGCGACACTAAACTGGGATTCCAGGCCGCAACGATTACACCAGAAACAAGCTGCGGCAGCCGTTGGTCAGGTCAAGCTGGTGGAAGTATACGAAAATCTGTTTAATGCGCATCATCTTCATACCGCATTGATATTATTGACTGAAACAGATTTTGCTGATCGCGTGCGTTATCTCAATAGTCGCTCAACATTAAAAACATTGCTTGAACTGGGTGTGATACCGGTGATCAATGAAAACGATACTATTGTTAATGATGAAATTCGACTCGGCGATAATGACACGCTGGCTGCATTGGTATGCAACCTTTTGGAAGCTGACAAACTCGTTTTGCTGACGGATCAGCAAGGACTTTATACCGATAATCCAACCCTTAATCCACAAGCGACATTAATCACCAGCGCCAAAGCTGGTGAAAAGAAGCTCCTTGGTTTTGCGGGCAGTGAAGGTGAGTTGGGTAGCGGCGGGATGATTACTAAGGTTACGGCGGCTGAAAAGGCGGCTCGTTCCGGTACGCAAACTGTTATTTGCGACGGCATGACTGAAGATGTCCTGATCAGGCTGTGGCTTGGTCAGGCTATTGGAACCACGCTTGAACCATCGGGTGAACCGGTTGCCGCGAGAAAGCGCTGGCTCGCAAACCGCCTAAAAGTAACGGGTCAGTTGACACTTGACGATGGAGCTGTCAGAAGCCTGACAACACGCGGGACCAGCCTGTTACCCGTAGGTGTTCTCCAGGCTAAAGGTGATTTTAACAGGGGCGATCTTGTCGTATGCCTAAACGGTGACGGTCTCGAGGTTGCCAGAGGGCTGGTAAACTATAATTGTGAGAATACACAAAAGATAATTCGTCAGCCTAGCTATAAAATCGGAAGCATACTGGGATTCGAGGATGAACCTGAACTGATACACCGGGATAATATGGTTCTGACGCAGGAATAGTCCCGGTGGCCTGCTTGGTCTAAATCCTGGGTAGAGCTCTGGCTTATATCAGGCGGACAGGCCTTTGAGTCGATTGTTAAGTCGGGATTTCAGGCGCGCTGCACGATTTTTTGTGTGCAGATTCTTTTTTGCCGCTTTGTCTATTTCAGATGCGGCCTGTTGATAAGCAGTTTTGGCCTGTTCCGGATCATTCGCATTAACTGCTTTTATAAATTTCTTGATAACTGTACGCATTGAAGACGCCTGTGCATGGTTGCGCACACGTCTTACTATATTTTGTCTGGCTCTTTTTCGGGCTTGTGGTGAATTTGCCACGATTTATCCTCAAAGTTACATTAAATAATCAGGCTGCGAACTATCCACATTTTTCCCTGAATTGTCAAGTATTAAGCTCAATATTTAGGATCTGTTGACCACTGGCGGGATCATTGAGCAATCGGATGGTTCTGGCCAGTAGAGTCATTGATTCGAGGATATAGTCATTCAATGTGTGTGGTCAAGATCCCGGCGTGAGTATAAACTACCCACAACTCGAAGGGTTAGCCATCAAAAGCATATCAATCTAACGTATGTCAATAGACTGCCGGCTGGAAAACCGTGCTTTGCAAGTAACCACAATAAAATAAAAATCCACGATGCCATCAAAAATTCTTAAATCAGCATTTGTTGTCAGTACAATGACATTCCTGTCGCGAATTTCAGGTTTGATACGTGATATCGCATTCGCAAACTACCTGGGTAGTGGCGCTGCTGCCGATGCATTCTTTGTGGCGTTTAGAATTCCAAACTTGTTTCGGCGAATATTCGGCGAGGGCGCATTTTCGTTAGCATTTGTACCCGTTTTGTCTGAATATCATCACTCAAGAAGCGAACAGGAAACCCGTGATTTTATAAATAGAATGCTGGCCCAGCTTGGGCTTGCGGTACTTTTAGTATGTATCGTTGGAATGCTTTTTTCAGATTCTCTAATATCGCTGATTGCACCGGGTTTTAGAGATGAGCCTGCAAAATTCAAAATGGCGGCAGATGCGCTGCAGATCACATTTCCCTACTTATTTTTTATATCACTGGTGGCGATGGCGGCGGGAATATTTAATACATATGATCGATTTGCTGTCCCGGCTGTTACACCTGTGTTGCTTAATATTTGCCTGATCACAGCTGCCGTGGTGTTTGTGCCGTCGAATGAAAATCCAACACTGGTTCTGGCCATTGCGGTATCTATTTCAGGATTGTTACAGTTTTTACTGCAAATACCATTTCTTAAAAAACAGGCAGTGTTACCCGTTCCATCATTCAGGCGTGCCAGGGATAAACAAGATGATGGTGTTAAAAAGGTATTTAAATTAATGCTGCCGGTGATTTATGGCTCATCTGTTGCTCAGGTGAATTCGATTATTAATACCGTATTAGCATCTTTTCTGGTAACCGGCAGTGTCTCCTGGCTGTACTATTCTGATCGTCTGATGGAGTTTCCACTTGCACTTTTCGTGCTCGCAATATCCACAGTGATATTACCTAATTTATCAAAACAGCATACACAGGGTGATATAAAAGAATTTTCTCGAACGCTTGACTGGGGGTTAAAAGTTGTACTGCTTATCGTCGTGCCATCAGTGATCGGAATGTACGTATTGAGCGGTCAGCTGATGGTGACATTATTTCAATATAATGAGTTTTCACAGCACGATGCGTTGATGTCAGCTAAAAGCCTGCGTGCGTATTCATTTGGCTTGATTGGATTGGCACTGGTTAAAGTTCTGGCGCCCGGTTTTTATGCCAAACAGGATACGAAAACTCCCGTAAAGATCGGTGTAATTAGCATGATTGCAAATGTTATTCTGGCTTTATTACTGGTCAGTCCGTTCAAACATGTTGGATTAGCAACAGCATTCAGTTTATCTGCCTGTTTAAATGCCATACTCTTACTGTGGTTACTGCTTCGATTAGGGTTGTATAAACCACAGGCAGGCTGGTCCGCCTACATGCTCAGACTGGTCATTGCCTCGGTCGCTATGGGCCTGGTTGTCTATCTTGTCAGCGGAGATGTTCAGGATCTGATTGATTCGACATTATTCCAGCGAATTTCAAAGTTAGCATTTTGGATCGTAATCGGGATGACAAGCTTTGTGATTTTATCGTATGCTATGGGTCTGAGAATAAAGCATTTGCTGATGCAATAGATTTTGCAAAAAGCTATTTCTTAAAGGGAGCATTTTTTATTAAAAACGCCCCTTATTGACCGACAATTTTTACTATGGAAGTTATTAACAAATCATGTTTGGGCACAAGTGTTCACGGTTTAACAGCGTTTTTATTAACAGCGCGGCAGTGTCGAGAGGCGCGTGTGCCCACGCAGGCTTGTTGAATTTGATAAGGTCGGCATGATTTTCATCTGATCGTGGACTCAAATATAATAAATATTGGTTATCGTGATTACGCCAGGTTTTTCAACCTGGAAGAAGCAAAAGCCTTGCTGCCATTGATTAGGAAAATCAC
>JAHEKD010000084.1:1301-4220 GCA_024638545.1 Gammaproteobacteria bacterium | reverse complement strand
CATGAAACCTATTCAACGCTTGATCCATTACGGCGTGAGCTGCGCACCATGTCAATCATCGATGAAATGTCTCCGAAGCTTGAATTGGATTACAAGCGCGGGGTTGAAGACTGGATTGAAAAAATGAAACGCCTGGGCGTTATTCCTGTCACGCTGGGTATGGTTAATTTTGATACAGGTGATGGTTATTTAAACTGGAAATATCCGGAGGTTGATTTGTCGCATTATCATGATTATGACAGCCACTATAAAGACAGGCGACCATTAGAAAGAGTTGTATACCAGCAATCACCTGACTGGGCTTCATAGTTTATCCATTCTTTAGAAAAAATGCTGTTCCAGGATTCATGAAAATCATTCGTAATATCCCTGCTTATGCATTCAATCGTGGCTGTGTGATGTCAATTGGAAATTTTGACGGGATACATCTTGGCCATCAGTCCATCGTAAAAAGAGTCATCAGTATGAGCCAGGCACAGAATATACCTTCTGTAATCACGACCTTTGAACCTCATCCACATGAGTTTTTCACTCCTGATAGTGCGGACCGGCTAATGGGCCTGAGAGAGAAGTGCATCGCCTTAAAGCAGTTCCCGGTAGACTATTTGTTTCTGATGCGTTTTGATCAAAACCTGGCGAACACCAGTGCGGATGAGTTTATAAAAACATTCCTGCTAAATGGCTTGAATGTTAAGGCGCTGATAGTCGGAGATGATTTCAGATTTGGTAAAAAACGTCAGGGTGATTATGATTTACTGAATAAATACGCCGGGATCAATAATTTCGAGCTTGAAAATACCAATACACTTAAAATCGATAATCAACGAATCAGCAGTACACGAATCAGACAATTGCTAAGAAAACATGAATTTGAGAGGGCAGAAGAGTTGCTCGGGCGCCCTTACTTTATCTCAGGTCGTGTCAGGCATGGTGATAAAAGAGGAAGGCAACTTGGATTTCCAACATTAAATATCCGGTTGAATAAAAATAGAACACTGCTTACCGGTGTTTTTGCTGTGGAAATACATGGCCTGGGGGAAACCAGAAAAGCAGTCGCAAATATTGGATATCGTCCAACTGTGCACGGGCATATCCCACAGTTGGAAGCTCATGTTTTTGATTTTAATGAACAGTGCTACGGCAGGCAAATAAAAGTGCTGCTTCGAAAAAAACTGCGTGATGAAAAACACTTCGAGTCAATAGAATTATTGACCCGTCAGATTGACCATGATGTGCACCAGGCGCGTGAGCACTTCAACATACAACCCTATTCGAATGAATGTTTAAATATATAATTATATCGGCATGCGTAGTCATGCTGGACCAGTTAAGTAAATTGCTCGCCAAGTCTGTGCTTGAATTACATCAGCCCTACGCAGTGATTCCTTCACTGAATTTTACCCTGGCCTATAACAAGGGAGCGGCGTTCAGTCTGTTCGCAAATGCGGGCGGCTGGCAAACGCTGTTTTTTGCTGCTATTGCTATACTTGCTATAGTAATCATTATTCGGATGCTAAAGACCTTAAACAAGGACCAGTTGCAGCAAGGTCTTGGCCTGGCACTAATACTTGGTGGCGCTGCGGGAAATCTGATTGACAGGATTGCCTTTTCTAAAGTCACGGATTTTATTGATGTATACTATAAAAATTGGCACTTTGCGACGTTTAATATTGCAGATATGGCGATCTCTATTGGTGCGGTGCTGGTAATTCTGGATGCCATAGGGTGTATTATTCCCGGCATGCCAAAACCTTCAAACTGTCAGACGGAGTCATCTGAATGAAAGTAGTTTTAGCTAGTCCCAGAGGATTTTGTGCGGGTGTTGACAGGGCAATTGATATTGTTAACCGGGCACTTGATAACTTCGGCGCGCCGATTTACGTGCGTCATGAGGTTGTCCATAACCGCTATGTTGTCGAGGATTTGAAACAGAAAGGCGCAATTTTTGTTGATGAACTTGCTGAAGTGCCGGACGGAAATATTGCTATATTCAGCGCCCATGGGGTATCCAGAGCGGTTAGAGATGAGGCGGCCAAACGCGATCTTAAGGTGTTTGACGCGACCTGCCCATTAGTGACAAAAGTGCATATGGAAGTCATAAGAAATCGTAAAAATAATTATGAATGTATTTTAATTGGGCATGCGGGACACCCTGAAGTTGAAGGTACCATGGGACAGGCAGCAGACGGCATGTACCTCGTGGAAACACCCGTGGATGTTAATCAACTCGTCATAAAAAACCCCGACCGGGTCTCCTACGTAACGCAAACAACTCTATCTGTCGATGATACGGCGAAAATAATTGATGCCTTGCGAGTTAAATTTCCAAACATAATCGGTCCTAAAAAGGATGATATTTGTTACGCAACACAGAATCGTCAGGATGCTGTCAAGGATTTGGCAAAATCCTGTGATGTTGTACTGGTCGTAGGTTCTATAAACAGTTCTAATTCTAATCGGCTGCGGGAACTGGCACAGAAACATGGTATTCCGGCCTATTTGATAGATGGACCGGAGGACATTGATAAAGACTGGTTCAAATCCGATAGCGTTATTGGCATTACAGCTGGTGCATCCGCACCTGAGGTGCTGGTCAAGCAGGTTATTGATCAGTTAAAACTCTGGGGAGCAAAGAATATTGACCAGTTGATTAGTCGAAGGGAAAATATTTCATTTTCCCTGCCAGTAGAGTTGCGAAGAACAGCGTGATTCTCTAGTTCTGGTGCTTATTTCCAGCATGTGTCGGGAATCGCCTTTCCAAGCTTGTCAAATGCCATAATTTTACCTGTATCGCTTATGCTGATAACTGCGCAGTAAACGTTATCTGTATTGCGCTTTTCAGGATTCAAGGTGGCTGTAAGCTGGTAATTGTTTTTTATCCCGCGCCTGTAAGCTATTACGTAATAGGCTTTTGGAGTG
>JAHEKD010000084.1:0-1291 GCA_024638545.1 Gammaproteobacteria bacterium | reverse complement strand
CTGAGTTTTTCTGAAAAAAATTTTTCCAGCAACACTGGCAGTTTAAATACAAACTGTCTGTCTATGTCTGCTTCGATTATTGTTCTGGAATGAATGAGTGAATTAAATCCAAAGCTTATTAAAATTGTCAACAAAGTTAATGCCAGTAATAATTCTATCAGGCTGAATCCCTTACTCTTCATATTGAAAAACCTGTTTACAATTCACCGGGATTTCAAGCAAGGCGGAGTTTGCCTGCGTAGCGATGACTATCACGGACTGTTGCGTGAGACGAGTGGTTAATTCCAACAGCTGTTTAGAATCGGGTAACAAACGAATTTCGATAATTTTGCCAGAATTTTGAGTGAGGCTAATCTGATAGAGTTCGTTTTTAAAAATATTGTTGTTAGATTTGACATTGATTTGCGGCCATTGGGCAATAAAAATGATGCGGGAATCAACAGTCGTGATGGCGCTGGTTTCCAAATAACCCGGGTCCAGGGAGATCACAAATCCTTTCTCGAGTCCAGTAGGCTCATAATCATGAGTCAGGTGAGTCAATTCTTCGATTGATAGTGGTCTATCCGGCTGTTGAGTTGCAAACGCATGATTAAGCCAGCCGTCATCGAACAACACGTAAAGTTTGTTTTGCGCATCAGCAGGCGCGTTTTTTGAACTGATGACAGCAAATATTATAGCCAGCCTTGTTATCTCGTTGGTTTTTAATATTGCAAATTCAGCGCGGCTGAACGCTTGATGGGATTTATTATCCAGGTCGATAAGTAAACCTGAGGTGCTTGCAGTATTTTTCCTGATTTCGCCGCGGTCAGGATAAAATGCATAATGAACAGGATTGTCGGTCTGATGATTAAATACCAGACTATATCGTATTTCAGGAATTCTGCTGAGTGTTTTGGTTGCAACATCAATGCAGCTGATGCCTGTAGACAATACTGGTGTTTGAATGAGATCCAGTGTGACTTGAGACTGGAAGCGGATAAGCGTAGATGCATAATTTGATTGCAGGCTGAACCCGGGAGGTGGCCAGCCGATTCTTTCTATTAGACCGGGGAATTGCCGGTAAGTATACGCGATTCCATCTGCCAAAATTATCGATGAATCGGCTCTGGTAAGCGGGAATGGATTTGCAAAATAGTTCGATATCCTGTCGTTATTTTCATGATTTAAGATTTGTTGCGCATTTTTTTGTAATTCTTCCATTAACAGCGTTTTATTCAGCGATTTTAATGAGAGCATTACAGTGAAAGTGGCAATGCTGCCAAGTGCAGCGATCGTCAAAATTGAAAGGACC
>JAHEKD010000083.1 GCA_024638545.1 Gammaproteobacteria bacterium | reverse complement strand
GGTGTGCTTGCTGGTGTCTGGCTGGGCATGATACTCAGCGAGGTTTATGTGGGACTGTTTCGCCTGCCGTTTTTAAACTTCGAGCTCAGGCCTGCGCGTATTGCCCAGGTGGCAGCCATCACCGTGATCGCCGGATTACTCGGCACACTTGCTGCAGTGCGTATGGCAGTTAAACTGCGGCCAGCCGAGGCCATGCGTCCGGAGTCTCCTGCTGTTTACCGCCAGACCCTGATCGAAACTCTCGGACTCAAGCGGCTGTTCTCGACCCCCACGCGCATGATCCTGCGCCACCTCGGTCATAAACCGGTAAAATCGCTGCTTTCTGTTATGGGCATCGCCTTCGCTTGCGCCATCCTGATGTCGGGACGGTTTCAGGAGAATACGATCAACTTCATGATGGATGTGCACTACGGACTGTCGCAACGTGACGATATATCGCTGACCTTTAATGAAGTCACCTCACGCAGGGCGCTTACGGAACTCGTCAGCCTTCCCGGTGTTGAATTTGGTGAGGCATTCCGCATCGTACCCGTAAGACTTCACAATGAACATTATAATTATCGTACTTACATCCTGGGCTTTGAACCCGGGGGAGAAATAAGAAGACTGGTCAATACTGATCTTAATCCGGTTGAATTGCCGCCTGCCGGCATAGTCCTGACACAATATCTCGGTAAGGAAATTCTTGGACTTGAACTGGGTGACAGGGTCACAGTGGAAGTACTGGAAGCAGGCAAGCCAATACGCGAGATACCGGTGGTAGCGATGGTGCGTCAGTATCTCGGCGTTGGCGCTTACATGGACATAGCCGCACTCAACCGCCTGATGAATGAGGGCAATGCAATCTCCGGTGCTTATCTTTATATTGATGAAGCCCATGCCGATGAAATCTATCAACACCTTAAAGAACGGCCCCGCATTGTTGGCACGGCGGTACGCGCCCAGGAACTCGAAAACTACCACCGAACCATGGATGAAACCATGCTGTTCTGGACCACTGTTTCCACGATTTTCGCCGTCATTATTGCCATCGGTGTAATCTACAACAGCGCGCGCATCACCCTCACCGAACGTGGCCGCGAGCTGGCCAGCATGCGCGTTCTCGGATTCACGCGCGGTGAGATCTCGTACATCCTGCTGGGCGAGCTGGCGCTGCTGACGCTGGTTGCGATACCACCCGGCCTGCTGCTTGGTCGGTGGCTGTGCGCCTATATTGCCAAGGTTATTGAAAGCGACCTGTATCGTGTACCGCTGATTCTGGAACCGCACGCCTACGCCTTTGCTGCATTGATTGTTCTCATCGCCGCCGCCGTATCCGGCCTGCTGGTGCGAGGGCGGCTTGACCGTCTTAACCTGATTGAGGTACTGAAAACCAAGGAGTAACTATGAGTTTGTACTGGCGAAGAAGAATGATCTGGCTGATCACATGCGTGCTGATTATCGCTGCACTGGTCTATGGCTTTCAGCCCCAGCCTCGATTGGTTGATGTTGCACAGGCTGAGCGTGCACCCATGCAGGTCAGTGTGGAAGAAGAGGGTAAAACCCGCGTCATCGACCGCTATATTATTTCCGCGCCGGTGGCCGGAACCACTTGCCGCGTTGACATGAATGTGGGCGATTACGTGGAGAAAAACCAGCCGCTTGTCACGATAGAACCATTACAATCCCCGGCACTGGACCCGCGCAGCCGTGCCGAAGCCCAATTCCGCGTAGCGGCCGCGCAGGCGGCTCTGCAGGCAGCGGAGCAAAATGCCCAGTCGGCCCAGGCGGAGGCTGAGCTGGCCGGCAAAGAGCTGACTCGCATCAAACCCCTGGCAACGAATGGCCATATCACGATGGAGAGGCTGGACCAGGCCGAAACGCTGGCGCGCAGCACCGCCGCGGCGAAACGCTCTGCTGATTTTGCGGTCAACGTCGCGCGCCACGAACTTGGCGCTGCCAGAACCGCACTGGAATATGCCGGCGACAGGGGCGAGCTGGTTCCGGCAAACACCGTCCAGGTGCGTGCGCCCGTGTCCGGCAGGATATTGAAAATCCAGCAACAGTGCGAAGGCGTGGTAAAAC
This sequence comes from Gammaproteobacteria bacterium, assembly GCA_024638545.1. GTDB lineage: Bacteria > Pseudomonadota > Gammaproteobacteria > Arenicellales > JAHEKD01 > JAHEKD01. The sequence continues at coordinate 6,355 of JAHEKD010000083.1, read as the reverse complement.
CCGGCCAGGCCCTGCTGGAAATCGGCGATACCCGGACACTGGAAATTGAAACTGAGGTGCTGTCATCAGATGCCATCAAAATTAAACCGGGTATGCGCGTCATTTTCAATCGCTGGGGCGGTGAGGAGGCTTTGCTGGGACAAGTGCGAACAGTCGAGCCTGTCGGATTTACCAAGGTATCCGCGCTGGGTGTTGAGGAACAGCGGGTGCTCGTGATTTCAGATATCACCTCAGCACCTGACATTTGGGAAAACCTGGGCGATGGCTACCGTGTTGAAGCGCGGTTTATTCTGTGGGAGGATGATGAAGTTTTGCAGATACCGGGGAGCGCATTGTTTCGCGAAAACGGTGGCTGGGCTGTATTTGTGTCGGAAGCCGAAAAAGCCAAAAAACGAAGTATCGAAATCGGCAGACATAACGGCCTGTCCGCGCAGGTCACAAAAGGTTTGGAAGAAGGCGAAAAAGTCATTACGCACCCGGATGACACCATCGAAGAGGGCGTGAGAGTAAAGCAAAGGTGAGAGGGGCCCGGGAAGCTTTTTGTTAAATTCAGCAATCGCAGGCCGATCCGATAGTTTTATATCAGCGTATCTCAGCCACGATACAGCTCACCTGCCGTGCTGCACAGGCCGGCAATTCTGCCAGGGTACATGATGATGCCATTTACTGCACCGCCAACCGGATTATTTACCGGAAGTGGCATCGTTTGGTCGAAAATATGAATATACTCTTTGCTGTCAAATTAGAGGTTTATAGAGGCCGATATGTCTGATCTTAAAGAAATACAAAAACAGCTGCGCCAGTTTGCCGATGAAAGAGAGTGGGAGCAATTTCACTCGCCTAAAAATCTGAGCATGGCCCTGATGGCAGAAGTTGGTGAACTGCTTGAGCATTTTCAATGGCTTTCACAGGCACAATCCAATAACCTGAAGGCCGAGGTAAAAACTGATGTCGCAGAAGAGCTGGCTGACATATTTATCTATCTCCTGCGGCTGGCAGATAAACTTGATATTGATTTAATGACAGCGGCAGACTTAAAAATCAGGAAAAACGCAATCAAGTATCCCGTCAACAAGTCCGCAGGCAATGCAATCAAGTACGACAAACTGTAACCATCAGAAATTTCGCATTAATAATCAACTCAATTTAGTTTCATATGAGTTGTTAATGCAGTTAGTTCAGTTCAATTTCTACAAAACTGTCGTTTTTCTCCGATACCAATTATTCCCGGTCTGAATCTGCCTTATGCGACAGACACACATTAACGGCACGGGATGGAGAAAATCATTAACCCGCATTTCTCACCACCCTGCTACTGCGAGGGTCCCATGCCACGCCCTGTGGGCATTTTACTCGGTCAGTGACCTCGACATAGTGTCAACGATGCCTGCGGGCCCCTGGGTCGTAAAAACCTATACAGGGCGCATCCACTAACCGCTTCGCTACGAAGTCTGGGTAGAAATGCGAGTTAATAATCTTCAAGCGAATGCCTATTTTATTCTCTGCTTTCAATCTTGCTGCGGCGATTGTTACCTTAAAATTTGATTGCTTAGAAATATCGGCGAATCGATGCTATGATTGTATGAAGTGTAATTAATTACCAAACAGAGCAGTGGAGTTGATAATGAATATTTATCCCGGGACGCTGTTTCAACGATTGCTATGGATCGTCATTCTACTTCCGGTTGCTGCTTTCGGTGATCAAACCGATACGCGGCTGGACGAATTATTCGCGACCTTGCAAAGTGACGATAATATTGTTGTCCAGCATGTAACAGTACAGTCCATCTGGAAAATCTGGTACGAAAGCGACCGCGAAGAGATCAATCAGCTAATGCAGGAAGGTGGCGAGGCGGTGCTGTCAGGTGAACTGGAAAAGGCAGAGCGCATCTTCACGCAAATTGTCGAAATATCACCTGAGTTCTCTGAAGGTTGGAACCGGCGTGCAACCGTGCGTTACAACCGGCGTGATTACGCAGGCTCACTCGACGATATCAAACAAACACTGGCACTTGAACCAAGGCATTTTGGTGCGATATGGGGTAAGGGCATGATCCTCGGGCAGCAAGGCGATTTTGCAGGGGCTATACAAGCGTTCCAGCAAATGCTGCAAATCGCACCGTATTCTGAGGATGCAAAGCGTCGTATTGAATTACTGGAAAGGGAAATACGAAAAAGCAGCGCCTGAATCCGGCCATACCAGCAGGTCGTTGAAGCACTATTGAAAAAACAGGCAGGGATCCTGAGTGTGCATCTCTGCACTTTTGGAAAAGTACACGTACACGTCAACGCAGGTTAAAGGACATTTGTAGTTAGTTGCCAGGCAAACCAAATGCAGCGCGGGCATCGTTGACACGCCAGTTAAATATTTTGCTTTAAAAAAACCATCGAGTTGATAATAATAATTAATTCACAAAAATTGACAGAGACAATTTATGTATGTACAAGGTATGACTCCGGCGGCAGGCGCATACGATTACCCGCTGATGATCCGGCACTTGTTATGCACGCCGCTGAGTAATCACCCCGGTCAGGAGATCGTTTACAGCGACCGACGGCGCTATAGCTATTCACAATTTCATTCACGGATTAGTGCGCTGGCGCATAGTTTGCAAAATCTTGGGGTAACACAGGGTAAAACAGTCGCAGTGCTAGATTGGGACAGTCATCGTTACCTTGAATGTTTTTTTGCTATTCCCATGCTGGGCGCTGTTTTACATACTGTCAATATACGTCTTTCCCCCGAGCAGATTCTTTATACAATTAATCATGCCGAGGACGATTTTCTGCTGATCCATGAAGATTTTCTGGCCATCATTGAACCTGTCAGGGACCGGATCAAAACCGAATGCCGGTTTATTTTGTTATCCGACGGCAATTCCTCCATAACTACCCCGCTTGAAATCGAGGGTGAATTCGAATTACTGATAGATCAGGGTGATGCTGAATTTGAGTTTCAGGATTTTGATGAAAACATACGAGCGACAACTTTTTACACAACCGGTACTACCGGTAATCCTAAAGGGGTTTATTACTCTCATAGACAGCTGGTCATTCACACTCTGGCCGTCGCCGCATCGTTATCAATGAGTGATGGACACGGTACATTCAGCTCTGATGATGTCTACATGCCCATCACCCCCATGTTTCACGTGCATGCCTGGGGATTTCCCTACGTCGCAACACTATTTGGTGCAAAACAGGTTTATCCCGGAAAATATATAGCCGACCGATTGCTGGGTTTAATCGAGAAGGAGAAGGTAACTTTTTCCCACTGTGTACCAACAATACTGCATATGTTACTAGAGGCGCAGCAGAGCCTGAAAACAGACCTTTCCACATGGAAAGTGGTGATTGGAGGGGCAGCACTGCCGCCAAGCCTGGCGGCCCGGGCAATGGAGCTGGGCATAGATATTTTTGGCGGTTATGGATTATCTGAAACCTGCCCGGTGCTGACGCTGGCCAAACTGGATCATGCAGATTTAGCACACAACCAGGATCAACAACTACACACAAGATGCAAGGCAGGTCGGGCACTGGCAATGGTGGACATTCAAACAGTTGATGAAAACTTCAGGCAAGTTCCCATAGACGGTGAATCCACTGGTGAAATCGTTGTTCGATCTCCCTGGTTAACGCAAGGCTATCTCAAAGAGACAAAGCGTAGCGATGAATTATGGCAGTCCGGTTACCTGCACACGGGCGATATCGGATTTATTGATGAAAACGGTTATCTTAAAGTGACCGACAGGTTAAAAGATGTAATCAAAACGGGGGGAGAATGGATTTCTTCACTGCAACTGGAAGATATCGTTACTGAATTAGACGAGGTAAGTGAGGCCTCGGCATTTGGGATCGCGGATGAAAAATGGGGCGAGCGCCCTGTTGTACTGGTGGTGCCAGTGACTGAGGCACAAATCAGCGAAGATGATATAAAGGCGCATATTAAACGCCGCTCCGATGAGGGTGTAATTTCCAGATGGGCGGTCCCGGATAAGGTATATATTGTCGAAAGCATAGCCAAAACCAGCGTGGGTAAACAGGACAAGAAATTCTTACGCACTCAATTTACATAAAGATTTCAATTTAGAAATCTTTTAGTATTCTAAAGCGATTATTTTAAGGAGCAGCAACTTGTCATTTAACATTTCCGAGAGTCCACGAGTAAGAAGAAGCCCTTTTTTCGACTCTACTATAGAAGACGGCGTGGTATCGTTTTTGCCTTATAACAAAATGCTGCTGCCTACTGGATACGGTGACCCCAGGGCCGAATATGAACGGTTGATCAAAGGTGTGGCAATGTGGGATGTGGCAGCACAAAGGCAAATTCAGATCAGCGGCCCGGATGCCTGCAAGCTGGTGCAGGTTCTCACCCCGCGAAAGCTCGATCAAATGACGCCAGGCGTCGGTTGGTATACCGCAATATGCAATCACGCCGGAACCATTATCAATGATCCGGTACTGCTCAAACACGCCGAGGACAAATACTGGTTTTCAATAGCCGATAGCGATATGCTTTTATGGTCACGTGCTATCGCTCATGAACGAGGATTTAATGTCACAATTTGTGAGCCGGACGTGTCGCCTTTGGCAATTCAGGGTCCGTATGCGGAAGATGTCGTCGCCGCCTTACTGGGCGAAGAGATCCGCTCAATCAGGCATTTTCGATTTGAATACGGGGAATTGGACACAATTCCCATGATCGTCGCTCGTTCCGGCTGGTCGAAACAGGGAGGCTTTGAGCTATATCTAATGAACAGCGCTAAGGGATCCGAACTGTGGCAGCGGGTTAAACAGGCAGGCAAGCCGTTTGATATCGGCCCGGGATGCCCGAACCCTACAGAACGCATTGAAAGCGGCCTGCTATCCTATGGGGGTGATACTGATGATGAAACCAACCCCTTTGAGGTCAGGCTTGAGCGCTACATCCATCTTGATGTGCCTGACGATGTGATTGGCGTTCAGGCACTAAGAAAGATATATGCCGACGGGGTCAGGCGCCATCAACTGGGTATTTTTATTAACAGTGACAAACCGCTTGGATATTCCAATCAATACAGCCAGGTCATTGCGGGCAGTGAAGTGCTCGGAAAAATCACGGCCCAGTCCTGGTCACCACGACTTAAAAAAAATATTGGTTTATGCCTGGTATCAATCGAAGCACAGCCAGGAGACGATGTGATGATCAAACTACACAACGGGTATCATCTTGAGGCGCAGCTCACCGTATTACCGTTTTTATAATCGTAGTATTGGCTGGTCCGCATTTCTCGCCGGTTAAGCTGTTTTAAAGTATCTGGCTTAAAAATTCTTTGGTACGCGGATCTTTGGCGTTATCAAAAAACGTGGCGGGCGGACCGCTTTCTACGATAATACCCCTATCAGTGAAGTAAATCATATCCGCGACTTCTCTGGCGAAACCCATTTCATGCGTGACTAAAATGCAGGTCATGCTCTCTTCCGCCAGCTGTTTGATTGTCACCAGCACTTCTTTAACCGTTTCAGGATCGAGCGCGGCAGTGACTTCATCAAAAAGCATGATGTCCGGGTTCATGGCCAGCGACCTGGCGATCGCAACGCGCTGCTGCTGACCTCCCGACAGCTCACCGGGATAACTATGTTCCTTTCCCTCTAAACGGACTTTTTTCAATAAGGCGTAGGCCCTTTTTTCAGATTCGTTTTTGTCCTGCTTGAGTACCTGAATCGGCGCCATCATCACATTCTGGAGCGCGGTTTTATGCGGGAATAAATTATATTGCTGGAACACCATGACTACTTTTTTTCTGAGCTCCAGTTTATCCAGGTTCGGGGCATTGACCTCCTGGCCCTCAACCAGGATAGAGCCGTTTTGTATATCGTTAAGGGCATTAATACAGCGAATCAGCGTCGATTTTCCGGAGCCTGATGGTCCGATTACACAAATCACCTCGCCCTTCATGATCCATGGAAACACCTATAAGCACTTTCACATCACCAAAAGATTTATGAACATCCCTGATGCTCACCATTGGTTGATCCTCTGTCCAGCTCATCGTAGATCTCGCTTTAATTCGTTGCTAGCTCCTGACAATAAACTTGCGTTCAAGGCGCTGTGTCCACTTTGCGATGGGGTAGCAGTAGATAAAAAACATTACCAGAATAAACGTATAAAACGGCATTAGTAATTCAGGATGGTTGCCCTCTGCTTCCATGGCATCGCGCGATAGTTTAAGCACATCTTCAACCCCCAGGATTGAAACCAGTGGTGTCGCCATGGTCAAAATGGCATACCAGTTCATCCACGGCGGAATCATGCGTTTAAAACATTGCGGCAGGATGATTTGCCTCAGCGTTTGCAAACGCGTGTACGCCAGTG
>JAHEKD010000082.1 GCA_024638545.1 Gammaproteobacteria bacterium | reverse complement strand
CCGTCAGTGCTTTCATTATCGATGCTGACATCCTGCCAGCCGAGACCCAGTGCGAGAAATGTGTTGTCGGTTAATGAAAAAATTCTGCGCTTGAAATCGATGTTTAAATATTCGGCATCATCGAGGTTATCGTCTTCAAGATCGGACTGGTAAAGTTGTCCGGCCAGCCCCCATTTTTGATCAATCCAAAGTTCACCTCGGCCTCCAAGCGCGCCTGCATCAACTTCACTGAAATCAGCTTCAAAATCATTAGCCCACCAGTATATACCTGCACCGCCGTCAATTGGTCCGAGCGCATATGAATTGGGTATGGTTAAAAATAACCAAAAAGGCAGAAAAAATGCTAATTTAATATTTTTAAACAAGTTCTTATTTAGCTTTAAATCTTACAATATACTAATAATATACCACTTTTATAGAGATTTGATTGAAAACTAATGATACATAAATATGAATAATTTCAATGAAAATAGGGTGTTATGAGTAAGACCACCTTCAACACCGGAATTATTGATAAAATTCGGCTGGATAAATGGCTGTGGTGTGCTCGTTTTTTTAAAACCAGACGACTGGCCGCAGCAGCCATCAAGTCTGGTAATGTAAGGGTTAATGACAGCAATGCCAAGCCCTCGAGATCAGTATGCGCTGGCGACAGGCTGTTAATAGATAAAAAAGGACAGATTTTTGAGGTCAACGTTTGCGCAATATCCCCCATGCGCCTGTCAGCGACGCTGGCGGCTCAACTGTATCGAGAAACACAACGCAGTATTGACAAAAGAGAAAAACAGCGTGAAATTCGGGAACTTGAACGTCTTGGACGAATCCGGGCGCCCAAAAACAGGCCTGACAAACGTGGAAGGCGTGAACGGGCAAAATATAAAAGAGGGGATGTAAACTAGTGTCAATTGATTCATTGCTTGACGGGCAGGCTGTTTTTCTTGATGCCGGCAGTATGGGAGAGGATATCAGCCTTTCTCCATTAAGTTCATTATTGCCCCAGTTAATCCTCTATTCGCACACTGGTGATGATCAGGTAAAACAGAGAATAAGTGAAGCCCAGATAATCATTGTGAACAAAGTCAAGCTTGGGCAATCGCATTTCGAGTCAGCCAAAAGCCTGAAATTAATTGTGCTGGCAGCAACGGGAAGCGACAACATAGACATCAGGGCCGCATCAGAGCATGGTATTACGGTTTGTAATGTCAAGAACTATAGTATCCATTCGGTTCCACAGCATGCATTGACATTAATGTTGATGCTGGCAACGCGAATTCCCAAATATGTTGATGACGTAAAACATGGTGCCTGGACGAAAGCAAAGCATTTTGCAATGCTGAATCATTCAATAACAGAATTGCGCGGCAAGACACTGGTCATAGTCGGCTATGGCAGTCTTGGGCGGCAACTTGAGAAACTGGTGGCACCCTTTGAAATGCAGATTGTGTTATGCAATATGCCCGGCCGGCCAAGGCGAGCTGACCGAATTGAATTTCACGATGCACTTGCAGTCGCTGACTTCATAAGCCTGCACTGCCCGCTTTCCGCTGATACTCAAAAGATAATTTCAGCACAAGCGTTCAAGCGCATGAAGCCGACAGCATTCTTAATTAATACTGCACGCGGACAGCTGGTGGATGAACCGGCATTAGCAAAGGCGTTGAAGAACGGCGAGATTGCAGGCGCCGGTGTTGATGTTTTGAGTCATGAACCACCGGCTGCAGATCATGCGTTGCTTGATCCGGCTATCCCCAATCTGATCCTGACGCCGCATAATGCGTGGGGCAGCCTGGAGAGTCGACAGCAGCTGCTTGAAGGCATGATCGATAATATTAAATCTTTTGCCGGTGGCAAGGCTGTTAACGTAGTGAAGCCAGCAACATATTGATTAGTCCAGCAACAGCCAGCTTGTATGTACACCTGCCCTGGTGCGTAAAGAAGTGCCCATATTGTGATTTCAATTCGCATGCGCTGCGTTCAAGTCTGGACGAGGACAGCTACATAAAGGCCCTGCTCAATGACCTGGCGGTTGAAGTACGGCGTTTTGAAACCAGGCCAGCGATAGAAAGCGTATTTCTTGGTGGCGGTACACCCAGCCTTTTTTCAGGAAAATCAATCGACCATTTGCTCTGCGGTATCAATGCACTTGTGGACATTAATGAAACGACCGAAATTACCCTTGAGGCAAACCCGGGAACAGCTGACGCACAACGATTCGAAGCGTATCGTCAGGCCGGTGTCAACCGGTTGTCAATTGGTGTCCAAAGTTTTAACGATTATCATCTCAGCATTCTGGGTCGTATTCATGGTAAGGATCAGGCGCTGAGAGCTGTTGACATGGCCGTCAAAGCGGGTTTTTTAAATTTCAACCTCGATCTGATGTATTGCCTGCCGCAGCAAAACCCTGAGCAGGCTAGCGAGGACATAGCCCTGGCTATTGCCCTTTCACCGGCTCATATTTCTGCCTATCAGCTCACGCTGGAGCCAAATACATTTTTCGCATTCAGACCTCCTGAGCTGCCGGATGATGAGACTGGCTGGCAAATCCAGCAAGCCTACCAGGATGCTTTGAAAGCAGCAAATTATGATCACTATGAGATTTCAGCTTTCGGTAAGCCTGATCGAAAATGTTTGCATAATTTGAATTACTGGCGGTTTGGAGATTACCTCGGGATTGGTGCGGGTGCACACGGCAAGCTTACATTAAACAGCACTATATACCGAACCATAAAACCTAAACATCCTGATCAATATCTGAAGACTTTCAGATATCAACCTGCTCAAAACACGGCACTCGTCAAGGCCGTAGACAAGGCCGACTTGCCGCTTGAGTATATGATGAACGTTCTTAGGCTAAAAAGTGGTTTTTCATTAACCCACTTAGAGAACGCCACAGGTCTAGATCGCTCGGATGTGATGCCGGAGATAAAACAGGCGGTCAGCAGAGGCCTGTTGATTAAAACTTCATCTGTATTTCGACCGTCAGAAAAGGGCACACTTTTTCTTGATGATCTACTGCAGATATTCATTCCTAATTCTCATAAGGAGGTAGCATAATGCTCTGGGTTAAAGCATTTCATATCATATTTATGGTCACCTGGTTTGCCGGATTACTTTATCTGCCCAGGCTCTACGTTTATCATGCTCAGTGTGAAGATGATCAGGGCCATGAAAGGTTTTGTGTGATGGAAAAAAAACTGTTTTTCATCATGAGCATAGGCGCCGTCCTGACAATTTTTTTCGGTGTCTGGCTCTGGCTTGCCTATGGATTTGCGGGAGGTTGGCTGCACGCAAAATTACTGCTGGTGTTAATACTGGTTATTTATCATCTGTTTTGTCTGAAGATTAATTTTGCCTTCGCTGCAAGGCGTAATCGATGGAGCCATACTAGTTTCCGGTGGTTCAATGAGCTACCGGCCCTGTTATTAATAGCGATTGTCATCCTGGTTGTCGTGAAACCTTTTTGATCAGCCGTACAGCAGGTCTTTACCTTCGCTTGATTGCGCTGATAAATTGTGTTCCCGGACGCTTTAGCCAAACTGCGCTTTCATTCAGGTTGTGTTTACTTTCAATGCGGAAACTGAACGCCGTACGCTTTACTGTCACTGATCGCAGCAGTTCGGTATAAATAAAGTGGTGATTTAAAATTAGTGCCAGATTGATGACACTGAACGAACTAAAAAACTTTACAGATCGCCTTACGAAAACAGGTCAGCAACCTCTAATATTTCTGGGTCATGGCTCACCGATGAACGGAATTGAAAACAATCTTTTTACTTAAAACTGGCAATGGCTTGGTCAGGTAATTAAAAAACCGCAAGCGGTGTTGTGCATTTCAGCACACTGGCTTACCGATGGTACGCACGTGACAGCGATGGCAAAGCCCAGGACGATTCATGATTTCAGCGGATTTCCGGATGCACTTAACAAGGTGTAATACCCTGCACCGGGTCATCCCGCCCTTGCAAAAGAGACCGCCAATTTAATCTCCCAAACCAGTACCGGGCTGGACCACGACTGGGGTATTGATCACGGTACCTGGAGTATTGTCAGGCACGTTACTGATAAGTGTGGCGTTCTGCCAGCGTGATAAATTTATCAATAATTGCGCTATTTTTTACATTTCGAAGCTGTGTTGTCGCCAGGCCTCATAACTGACGATGGCAACAGCATTTGAAAGATTGAGACTGCGCGAACAGGGTCGCATCGGTATACTGATGCAGTATTCCTTGCCTAAACTCTGACGTATGTCTTCAGGTAATCCGGAAGTTTCTGATCCAAAAAGCAGGGCATCGCCGCGGGTATAGTTGACTTGATTGTAAATTACAGTTCCTTTAGTGGTAATAGCAAATACTCTATCCGGTTGAACAGTTTGCAGGAAATGCCCGTAGCTAGGGTATTGGAATACATTTGCAAGATCATGATAGTCCAGACCAGCCCGTCTAAGCTGCTTCTGTTCAAGGTTAAATCCCAGAGGTTCGATCAGATGTAATTTAAACCCATTATTGGCGACTAATCTGATGATATTCCCGGTATTCGGGGGTATCTGAGGCTGGTAGAGAACGATATGAAACATGCAGGCTAATATTCGGATTTCAGCTCACGCGCCAGCAATTGTCTGACGCCCTCTTCCGGACTCAGATGCTCATACAAAACACTGTGCACGGCAACAGTAATCGGCATTTCGATCCCCAGCTTCTCAGCGAGCATATAGACCGTTTTTGTGGTGATAACACCTTCAGCTTCCTGACCAATCTCATTCAGGATTTGAGCCAGGGTTTTTCCTGAGCCCAGGCCAAGGCCAACACGGCGGTTTCTTGACTGATCATCAGTGCAGGTCAAAATCAAATCCCCGAGTCCCGAAAGACCCATAAAGGTCTCAGTTTGCCCCCCCAGGGCCTGCCCCATGCGCGTTAGTTCAGCCAGTCCACGCGTGATTAATCCGGCCCGGGCATTGGCACCCAGGCCCAGACCATCACAAATCCCTGTTGCGATTGCCATGACATTTTTAACTGCACCACCGACCTGGCTGCCGGTAATGTCTGAATTGGTATAGGCTTTTAGCGTGGGATTTTTCAGCCAGCTGGCGACCCGTTGTGCAGTAGCCTGATCATTACTGGCAACAGTCAATGTAGTGGGTAATCCCCGGGCCAGCTCGTTTGCGAAACTTGGCCCGGTAATAACTGCAAAATTTGCGGTATCGGAAAATGTTTCGCTGGCTACACGGCTTAATAATGCGCCAGTTTCTGGTTCAAATCCTTTGGTACCCCAGCTAATGGTTTCCGGCTGATTGGCGTTTTTGTCACAATTTTTTTTTAAATCGATCAGAGTTTGTCTGAATGCATGACTGGGCACGACAATAAAATAGTGTACATGTGTTTTGCTGATTGACTCAAGGCAAGGATCAACGCTCAGGTTATCGGGTAATTTAATGCCGGGCAAATAGCGTTTGTTTTCACTGTTATTAGCTATTTCAGCCATTGCCTCGGGCTTGTGGCCCCAAAGTGTAACGGGACTGTTTTGTTTCGCGAATGCGATCGCCATGGCTGTCCCGAAAGAACCAGCCCCGAGGACCGCTATTGGTAATCTTCCGGACATGGCATCGGTCTAGTGTTCGGTATGCGTGCCCTTGGCTTTTTGCGCATCAGCTTTAAGTTTTTGCTGATAAATTCTCTCGAAATTCAGGGGTTTTAATAACAACTGTGGAAATCCACCCTTGCTGACCAGGCTGGCGATAGCCTCACGCGCAAAAGGCAACAGTGTGTTTGGTGCCGCAATATTCAGAAGCATGGTGGTATCGGCATCGGAAAATCCGCGGATTTCAACTACGCCTGCCTGGGTGATTTCGACCAGGAAAATAACATCACCATTGGATTTTGCAGTTACCCTAATCAGCAGTACACATTCATAGTCGGTCTTGCTGTCGTTCAAACGGTGTGACTGCAGATTAACATCAACATCCAGGCTTGTGGAAGTCCTGGTTTCACTAAAATATTCAGGTGCGAGCGGTGATTCAAATGATACGTCTTTGAGATAGATATGCTTGAATTCAAAAATACGTTTAATCTGTTTTTCTGTCATCGTCTGGCCTTATGATTTTGTGGTTTTTGCTTTGCCTGAAGCGGCTTTTGTTACTCTGGCTTTCTCAAGCGGCAGGTTTTCTTTTTGCCATTCAATGAGACCGCCCTTGAGTTGAAAAAGCTTGTCAAACTCCATTTTTCGCAGTTTCATAGCGGCTTTTCCTGCCCTGTTACCTGTCTGACAAACCAGAACCAATGGTCTTTTTTTTAGTTTTTCGAGTTTTTTTGAATGGCTCTCAATGTTTTCCAGCGGGATGTTTCTTGACTTGGCGATATGTCCTGCTGCAAATTCGTCATGGCTGCGGATATCAACTATCACCGCCTGCTCATGATTAACCAGCCGGGAAAGTTCCATAGGGCTGACCGCACGGGCAGCACTGCTGCTCATACCGGCAGGATCAAAAACCAACAGTATCATGACGGCAGCAAGCGCCGCGAATAAAAACCAGTTTTCAATAAAAAATTCTGTCAACATAAGCTATCTAACGCATATATCTTTCTGTCAAAAATTGTGATTGTGTGAGCCATTGTCTACCCAGTCAATCGATGAGCTAGATGATTATATGTCAAAGCACGGGTTTGATTCTTCGAAAATATTATTAAACCGGCACAGATTACTAAATTTAAGCCTGAAAATTAGATTAATTTGATGATTCAAGGTGGATTTTCGTGACCTGCACCGTTAAGTAGCCTGGATTTTGCAAGCGCCGGCGCAGGCCCTTTGTAATCAGGATTTTTTCTGAAAGATCTATGCGTTAGAATACCGATCCATGGGTATGATTAAGATCATCAGGTTTATGGCGGGCAGCGTCTGCCTTATTATCTGGGCGGTAGCCTGTGCCGATGCAATTGTTGAGAATAAATCGGAGCTAAAAGCCATACAAGAGGAGATCAGTTCACTCAAGAAAAAAATTCAGCGCGATGAGAAAACCCTGAAAGAGGAACGTGCAACACTACAGAAAACAGAAAAAGAACTCGCTGCTATAAACCAGAGGCTGGCACAAACGCAGATTGACATTGAAAAAGCGCGGGCACTTGGAGTATCGCTAAAAGATCAGGCGGATGCAGAGCGAGCCCGGATAGCCGAGACCCTCTCAAAGCTGGGTGATATTGTTGTCAGTCAGCACGAAATGGGCGAGCAGGGCTTCTTAAAATTACTGCTTAGCCAGGAAGATCCAGGCAATATTGAACGCACCATGGTGTATTATAAATACCTAGCGAAAATGACATCAGCGCGTATTGCCGATTCTCGCCTTCAGGTTGAGGAACTGGTTCAGCTGGAAGACAGATATTCGGCGCAGCAAAAAGTACTCGATGAGTTACTGAACAATCAGAAATATCAACGACAGACCCTGCAAGACATGCGTAAAAAAAGAAAGCAGGAAATCGCCGCTTTAGACACACAGTTAACGAAAACTGCCAACCGCGTGGGGCGGCTGCAGGAAGATCAACGACGAATACAAAATCTGGTCAAGGGGCTGCAGGCGGCTGCAACAAAACGCCGGCAGGCGCAAGCCAGGGCGAGTGCAAAAGCCAGTCAAAAGCTGGCAGTGTCTCAGAAAAAACAGCCTGGTTCTGAAAACGATAATACCGTCACGCAGATACGGCCAGTCGTTCAGCGGGTCTCTAATGACGGGCTGGGTAATTTACAGGGGCGATTAAAGATGCCAATTGTCGGAAAAATCAACGCCGCTTATGGTTCAGCTAAGGCCGGAAGCGGCGTTAAATGGAACGGGATCCTGCTTGACGCCGACGACGGTGAACCTGTACGTTCCATTTATGACGGTCAAATCGTATTTGCCGACTGGTTTAAGGGATTTGGGCAATTAATTATTGTCGATCATGGCAGGGGATATATGAGTCTGTATTCGCACAATAGTGAGCTGACACGAACACTGGGTGAGCGAATCAAGGCAAACGACGTTATAGCCTACGCAGGTTCAACCGGTGGCTTGAGTCAACCCGGCTTATATTTTGAAGTGCGCTATAACGGTGAGCCGCGTGATCCCTTATTATGGGTTAAGCGTTAGCTAAGCTTTACGTGCTATAACAGTGATATAAAATTTTTTTCGGGCAGTTAGTATGAACAAACTTTTTAAACTAATCGGGCTTTTATCGGGAGTGCTGACCTTATCGATGGGAATTATTACAGGCGCTCATGCCATCCAGGAGGAGGTAGATAAAGAAGCACAGTCCGGCCTTCCTCTTGAGGAGATTCAGCGATTTGCAGAGATTTTCGATAAGATTAAACGCGACTATATCGAGTCAATATCTGATAAAGAGTTGCTGACTCATGCAATTCGGGGCATGCTTTCCGGGCTTGACCCGCACTCTGTCTATCTGGATGCATCGGGTTATCAAGA
>JAHEKD010000081.1 GCA_024638545.1 Gammaproteobacteria bacterium | reverse complement strand
TCAAGCGCATTTTTGAGACCACGTTTACACTTTCTTCTCAAATGGGTTTTCATGCGATGTCAGTCAGGGACCTGGCAGACGCTACTGGTGTGAGCATGGGCAGTATTTATTCCTGTATTTCCAAAAAGGAGAATATCAGCGTAATTGTCAAAAATCTGGTTAATGAGGTCTCCGACCAGTACATGCTGATTGGGCGGCTGGAGCCTGATGCCTGGTCGAGGCTTGAATCCACGATACGGCTACAATTTTACAATAGCTGTCTATTGCAGCCCTGGCTGTTTTTTTTGTACTTTGAGACCCGCAGTTTACCGGAGAAACATCAGCACGATTCCAAACAGATTGAACTTAACAGTATCGCAAACTACAAATCAATTATAGAGTCAGGTATAAAAGAAGGGAGATTTGAGACTGAGCAGGCCGGTTTTATAGCACAGAATATACTGGTCCTGATCCAGGATTGGTATCTTAAACCCTGGAAAAGCAAGATGCGCGGAATAAAGCGGGAAAAGTACCTGGACGATATTTTACAATTAACGAGAAAGTCGTTATCTGTAAAATATCCTGTAACAGCGAAAATGAAAACAGCAATACAGAACTCGAGAGGTTAAGCGTTAAGATGGAACGATTTTGGCTAGATTCATACCCTGAGGGTGTCCCACACGACATTGATGCCAGTGAATATGCATCTGTTTTTGAAATCTTCAAAAACACCTGTAAAGAACATCCTCACAGGCCCGGATATTCCAATTTTGGTAAGACCTTTACTTTTTCCGAAATTGACGCGTTAAGCCAACAGTTTGCCGCCTATTTACAAAATGATCTTGGTATGAAAAAAGGTGATCGGCTGGGCATCATGTTGCCGAACGTATTGCAGTATCCCGTTGCTTTATTTGGCGCCATGCGCGTTGGAATTGTTGTTGTTAATATCGATCCCCTATATACAGCTCGAGAACTTACTCATCAAATAAATGACTCCGGCGCTGATGCAATACTGTTTCTTGAGAACTTCGGTGATGTGGTTGAAAAGACACTACCACAGACAGACTTGAAGCATGTGATCTCAACACGTCTTGGTGATTGCCTGAATTTCCCCAAATCAATGATCATCAATTTTGTTCTTAAACATGTCAAAAAGGTTATTCCCAGCTTCAATATAGCGAATTCGGTTCGTTATCTGGACGCGATGAAAATCGGACAGCAATCAACATGCGTTGATCTTGAGCTGGCTCATGATGATATTTTATTTTTACAGTATACTGGCGGTACGACGGGCGTCTCCAAAGGCGCGATTCTCACCCATGGGAATATTGTCGCAAACATACTCCAGGCAAATGCCTGGATAAGCAGCAAGTTTGTTCGCGGGCAGGATAAAGCAGTTGCTGCATTACCCGCTTATCATATTTTCTGTATGACAGCCAATATACTCACAATGATGAGTATGGGTATTGAAAACATACTGATTACCAATCCGCGTGATTTTGAGGGATTTGTCAAGATTCTTAAGAAGACGGATTTTAATATCATTATCGGTGTGAATACACTATTTCGAAAATTACTGAATACACCGGGCTTTGATGAGATTGAATTCAAGGACATAAAACTCAGTTTTGCAGGCGGCATGGCGGTGACCAAGGATGTGGCCAGAGAGTGGGAAAATGCGACCAACAGTGTGGTGGTGGAAGCCTATGGATTAACGGAAACATCGCCTGCGGTTTGTATCAATCCACTCAATATTACTGAATTCACAGGCAGTATCGGCATACCCATTTCATCAACTTATGTGCAAATCAAGGATGATGAAGGTAAGGATGTTGGCATTAACGCTCCCGGTGAATTGTGTGTGAAAGGTCCGCAGGTGACACGAGGTTACTGGAATCGACCCGATGCAAACCAGGAGAGCTTTACCCAGGATGGCTTTTTTCGAACCGGAGATTATGCGCAGATTGATGAAAAAGGCTATGTCAGAATCCTCGATCGAAAGAAAAACATGATTCTGGTCTCCGGGTTTAATGTCTTTCCCAATGAAATTGAAGATGTCGTGTGTCAACATCCCGGTATTGTTGAGGCAGCAGCCATTGGTATACCGGACGATGATGCGGGTGAAGTCGTTAAGCTGTTCGTGGTTAAATCTGACCCGTCGTTAAGCGAGCAGGAGGTTAAGGCTTTTTGTAAAGAGCAGATGACCGGTTATAAACGTCCCAGGGTTGTCGAATTTATAGATGAGATTCCCAAAACAAATGTCGGCAAGATCTCGCATAAGGATTTACGTGACAAATGATTGTCAAACTCTAATTCGTTAACATCACCAATCCCGAGAGAAATCTGAATCCCTTTAATGTCTGAATACCCGCATATTTTCAAACCGCTGGACCTTAAGTTCACACAGCTAAAAAATCGTGTGCTTATGGGTTCCATGCATACCGGACTGGAGGAAGCTAAAAACGGTTACGAGCGAATGGCGGTTTATTTCAAGGCGCGTGCTGAAGGCGGTGTAGGGCTGATGGTGACCGGTGGTGTGGCGCCCAATTTTGCAGGGCGCGTCAGCCCGTTTGCTTCGCAGTTAAGTTTCCCCTGGCAAGTGAAGCACCATCGTATAGTGACCAGTGCGGTTCACCAGGTCGACGGGGCAAAAATTTGTATGCAAATACTGCATTCAGGTCGTTACGGTTACCATCCATTATGTGTGTCCGCTTCCCGATTACAGTCTCCGATATCGCCATTCAAGCCGTGGGCGCTCACATCACTTGGGATCAAGAAAACAATCTTTGATTTCGCCAATTGCGCGCGTCTTGCCAAAACAGCAGGTTACGATGGTGTTGAAATTATGGGTTCAGAAGGTTATCTGATCAATCAATTTATCGCACAGCGCACAAACAGGCGAACTGACAAGTATGGCGGTGCATTTGAAAATAGAATTCGTCTTGCTCTTGAGATTGTCAAAGCGGTGCGAAAAAAAACCGGAAGTGATTTTATCATTATCTTTCGCTTGTCCATGCTTGATCTGGTAGAAGGCGGATCTGACTGGGAAGAGGTAGTTGCACTTGCAAAAGCGCTTGAAGCTGCCGGTGTCAATATAATTAATACCGGCATCGGCTGGCATGAAGCGCGAATTCCTACTATAGCGACAATGGTCCCACGTGCTGCTTTTAGCTGGGTGACTGAGAAACTCAAACCTGAGGTTTCGGTTCCATTGATCACCACTAACCGGATTAATACACCTGCTGTTGCGGAGGAGATTATAGCTAATGGCCAGGCTGATATGGTGTCTATGGCCAGGCCGTTTTTGGCGGACCCCGATTTTATGAACAAGGCTCAACTGGGTAAAACCGATTATATTAATACCTGTATCAGCTGTAATCAGGCTTGCCTTGATCATGTTTTTGAAAATAAGATTGCCAGTTGCCTTGTCAACCCGAGAGCCTGTCACGAAACAGAATTCAAGCAGGTCAAAAAGTCTATAGCAAAAAATATCGCCGTGGTCGGCGCCGGTCCAGCAGGACTGTCATTCGCTATCGAAGCTAAATCATTGGGTCATGACGTTGTTATCTTCGAGCGATATTCTGAGATTGGCGGACAATTTAACATCGCCAAGGAAATTCCAGGCAAGGAGGAATTTCATGAGACGATCCGTTACTTTAAAACCCAGCTTAAAGCTCTAGAGATTGACCTAAAGCTAAATACCGAGGCTGATGAAACGGTCCTGAATGAATTTGATGAGGTGATCATTGCAGCTGGTGTGCGGCCAAGGATTCCGGAAATTGAAGGTATTCAATCAGATATCGTCCTTACTTATCAAGATGTCTTACTGCATAAAATGCCGGTGGGTCAATCTGTCGCATTAATCGGTGCCGGCGGCATTGGTTTTGATGCGGCAGAATATCTTGCACATGATCCCCGGCACCTGCCCACCTCGCTGGACAAACAGGGATTTTATGAACAGTGGGGCATTGATACAGATTATACAAATCGTGGCGCCATCATGGATAAAAATGTCAGCGAACCGCATAGGGAAATATATCTACTGCAGCGCAAAACAGCTAAATTTGGAAAAGACCTTGGTAAAACAACAGGCTGGATTCATCGTCAGTCGCTGAAAGATAAAGGTATCAAGATGCTGGGCGGTGTGACTTACGAGAAAATAACTGAGCAGGGCTTACGTATATCAATCAATGAGAAGAGCCAGTTACTTAAAGTGGATACTGTTGTCTTATGTGCAGGCCAGCTGTCGAATAACCAACTCTACCAGCGTCTTGAATCTGCGGGTAAAATAGTCCACATCATCGGCGGAGCAAAACTCGCCGTGGAGATAGATGCCAAGCGCGCTATCGATGACGGTGTACGCCTGGCCCAGATTATTTAATTTCACCTATACTGTGTCTTTAGTGAATAATCATTTTAAGTGCGCACTAGCCCGCATTTCTCACCGGACTCCGTAGCGAGACGGTTAAAGGATGCATCCTGTATGGGTTTTACGACCAAAGGCCGGCATTATGTTATCAGCATATGTGCCGGCACAAGGGCCCGCAGGCATTGTTGACACTATGTCGAGGACCCTGTCCGAGTAAAATGCCCACAGGGCGCGGCAGGGGACCGTCGCAGTAGTAGGGTGGTGAGAAATGCGGGCTGTCAAAATAGGGTGCTCAGGTTTTGCATGGTTAATATATAGATAAATTTAATGTGTTTAATTATTAGAATACCCTAAACTATTGTTTTATTGAGGAAAATATGAAGCGAAATATACGCAAAGTTGCGGTTTTAGGTGCAGGTGTCATGGGTGCGCAAATTGCAGCGCATCTGGCGAACTCAAAAGTGGATGTGATCTTGTTTGACCTCGCTGCCAGCGAGGGAGACAAGTCTTCGATCGCCAAAACCGCAATTCAAAAAATGGCGAAACTCAAACCACCGCCATTTGCGGTAAAAAGCATGGCCTCGCGAATCAGGCCTGCGAACTATGATGAAGATCTCAGCGAGCTTGAAAGCTGTGACCTGATCATAGAGGCAATTTCTGAACGGCTTGACCGGAAGAAGGATCTTTATGACAAGATAGAGCCCCGTATCGCCGATCATGCGATTTTAGCTACGAATACTTCCGGTCTTGGAATCAATGAGTTAGCCACAGTACTTAATAAAAAACTTCGCGGTAGATTTCTGTGTCTTCACTTTTTTAATCCGCCGCGCTATATGCACCTGGTTGAGGTGATTCCCTGCAGTGACACCCGCCCTGAGGTGCTCGAACTACTGGAGCCGTTTTTTGTCAGCACGCTGGGCAAAGGCCTTGTAATTGCCAAGGATACGCCCAATTTCATTGCAAACCGCATCGGCATTTTCAGCCTGCTGGCGACCATGCATCATGCGAATCTGTTTCAGATTCCGCTTGAAGTGGTCGACCAGATTACCGGCAAACCATTGGGACGGCCCAAGTCAGGCACTTACCGAACCATGGACGTCGTCGGTCTGGATACCATGAAGCACGCCATTAACACCATGGATGTTAATCTCAAAGAAGATCCATGGAGCCAGTATTATCAAACACCCCGGTATATTCTTGATATGGTTGACCAGGGCGTGCTCGGGCAAAAAACAGGTAAAGGCATATACGCTCTTAAAGGCAAGCAGGTATTTAGCCCTGCCAAAGGCGACTACGTTACTGCCGATCAGAAATTCGATAAAGCAGTTGCAGCAATGCTTGCCGGTTCCAGCTGGGCCAAAAATATTGAGGCACTGAAAAGCTCGGAACATCCGCAGGCGCAGTTTATCTATAGAAGTCTCTCTGATCTGTTTCACTACTGTTTGGTGACGCTGGAGGAGATCGCGCACTGTGCCCGCGATGTTGATCTGGCGATACGCTGGGGATTTGGATGGGCCATGGGTCCGTTTGAGATCATCCAGGCTATCGGACTCAAAAATGTGGTCAATATGCTTAATGAGGAGATGGCCACCGGTAACCTGATGGCGGATGTGGCGTTGCCGGGTTGGGTGAACGAGATTGATGACATTCATAATGCCGAAGGCTCTTATTCGCCTGAAGATAAGGCCTATATACCGCCTTCCTCAAGTGCAGTGTATCAGCGTCAGGCGCTGCCGGAAAATGTATTTGGTTCACAAACAGCCAGGGAGCTGGGTGAAACCGTTTTTGATAATGACTCGGTTCGCATGTGGCACCAGGGTGATGATGTCGCGATTGTCAGCTTCAAATCAAAAATGCATACCGTTAGTACAGGCGTAATTGAAGGTGTGCTCAGGGCCGTTGATGAGGCCGAAAAAAATTACTCGTCACTGGTGGTATGGCATCCTGACGCGCCATTCAGCCTGGGTGCGGATTTAAAAGAGGCCATGGCTCACCACGAAGCTGGCGATTTTGAAAAGATCGATTACATGATCAGGCAGTTTCAGGTAATGACGATGGCATTAAAGCACTGCTATGTTCCCACGGTTGCCGCGGTGCAGGGCATGGCCCTGGGCGGTGGTTGTGAAGTACAGATGCATTGCGACTTAACCGTCTCGGCGCAGGAATCCTATATTGGGCTGGTTGAGGCCGGTATCGGACTTTTGCCCGCTGCCAGCGGTACCAAAGAAATGGCCGTGCGCGCTGCCCAAAATGCGCGTGGCGGCGATTTGATGCCGCATATCCAGTCCGCTTTCCAGTCACTGGCGATGGCTAAAGTCTCGAGTAGCGGACTGGAGGCAGTAGAAATGGGTTTGATGACAGACAAAGACATGGTGATCGCCAACCCGCATGAGTTACTGCATGTCGCAAAAGCACAGGCGAGTGCTCTGGCGGAATCGGCTTATCGGCCTGTTTCACGTTCTCAAAAAGTGAAAGTGGCGGGTAAACCCGGTAAAGCCACCTTGATGATGCTGGCAGTCAATATGCTGGAGGGCAACTTTATCTCTGAGCATGACTATCTGGTCGCAGATCGGATTGCCACTATTTTAACAGGCGGCGAAGTAGAACAGGGTAGTGATGTCAGTTATGAGTGGTTATTAAAACTTGAAGTTGACAGTTTTATCGAACTCTTGAAGACTGAGAAAACGCAGGCTCGTATTGCGCACACACTGACGACCGGCAAACCGCTAAGAAACTAATTAAGGTAACTACAGGAGCATGACTAATGACTAATCAAATTCAAGACGCCTATATCGTAAAAGCTGTGCGCACTCCGGTTGCCAAATACAGGGGCGCGTTCAGGCATGTTCGCCCTGATGATATGCTGGCCCACGTGCTGAAGGGTGCTGTGACCGATAGCCCCGAGATCGCCGATGATGTTGATGACGTGATCGTCGGCTGTGCCATGCCGGAGGCGGAGCAGGGCATGAATGTCGCCCGTATCGGCATACTGCTGGCCGGATTTGCAGATCAGGTTCCAGGTGTCACCATTAACCGGTTTTGTTCATCGGGCTCACAGGCAGTGGCAATGGCGGCTGATAAAATACGGCTCGGTGAATGCGATGTGATGATCGCCGCCGGTACAGAATCGATGACCATGGTGCCAATGATGGGTAACAAAGTTTCGTTAAACCCTGACGTATTTACAGATGATAATGTGGCCATCGCCTACGGCATGGGCATAACGGCTGAGAAAGTGGCGCAGCGATGGAAAATTAGCCGCGACGACCAGGATGCTTTTGCTGCCGAGTCTCACGCCCGTGCAATTGCGGCCACCGAGAGTGGTTACTTCGGGGACGAAATTCTGCCCTATGAAATTACCACATCGCATCCATCGGCTGACGGTTTGGGTATCGATACAAAAAAACGAATCCTGGACACTGATGAGGGCCCAAGACCGGGCTCAACACCAGAGGTGCTGGGCAAGCTGCGTGCTGTTTTCAAGGCTGATGGTTCAGTCACGGCAGGTAATTCGTCACAAATGTCTGATGGCGCCGGTGCCGTATTAATCACCAGTGAAGCTGCACTTAAAAAATACAACCTTGAACCTATTGGACGATTTGTAACTTCGGCAGTTATAGGTGTTGAACCGGAAGTCATGGGCATTGGCCCCAAAGAAGCTATCCCGCTTTGTCTGGAACGCGCAGGCCTTCACCTCGATCAGCTTGACTGGATTGAGCTTAACGAAGCCTTCGCTGCACAGGCATTGGCTGTATGCAGCGAACTTGGATTAGATAGATCCAGAGTTAACCCAAATGGCGGCGCAATTGCGCTTGGTCATCCACTGGGTGCAACCGGCGCGATACGCACGGCGACACTGATGCACGGTCTAAAACGAACCGGCGGCAGGTACGGTATGGTCACGATGTGTATCGGTACTGGCATGGGCTTCGCCATGATCCTGGAGGCAACCTGAATACTTCAACAGTGACGGTGAAGCCGTCACCAGAATATACTGATCAACCCGGACTCAGCCTGATAAAAGCTAATTTCTATCCCAGAATGTTTTACTGCTTTTCGGTAGGTTGTCTGCTTTAGCCCGCATTTCTCACCACCCTACTACTGCGACGGTCCCATGCCACGTCCTGTGGGCATTTTACTCGGTCAGGG